>CALDSM010000801.1 GCA_937923585.1 uncultured bacterium | reverse complement strand
GACCACCGAGATCTACACTCTTTCCCTACACGACGCTCTTCCGATCTGCTTCTTCTTGCGGGCTATCCCAACACCAAGCGCTATCCCGATGCAATCAAGCGCCAGTATGAAATCGGCGACCAGTATTACGAGAAGGGGATAAAGAAGGTTGAGAAGACCTGGGCGCTGTTCAAGAAGCGCCCGCTCAAGCACGCCGCCGAGGTCTATGCGATGGTGGTGGAGAACCAGCCGTTCACGGCGCAGGCCGCCGAAGCCCAGTACAAGATCGGGCTGAGCCATTACGCCCGCAAGGAGTACACCGAGGCCGCCTTCGAGTACCGCCGGGTCATGGAGGACTACTCCGGGTCCGACTGGGTGGACGATGCCTGCTACGGCCTGGCCATGTGCTACTGCAACGGTTCGCTGAAACCCGCCTACGACCAGACGCCCAGCCAGATGGCGGTGGACGCGATTGACGATTTTGCCACCCGCTATCCGCAGGATGCCCGTGTTGCGGAGCTGAAGGCGAAGCGGGGCGAGGCCCGCGAGAAGATCGCTGACCAGCGCCTGGCCACGGCGAAGTTCTATGAGAAGCGCCGTGAATTCTCGTCCGCCCGCATTTACTACGAACTGCTTGCGAAAGACTTCTCGGACACCGGCGCGGCGCAAACCGCGAAGCAGTGGCTGGACAAGAACGCCGGGGTGACCCATGTGGGCTTGAAGTACGGCGTGGCAGAGGCCAAGTAGCGCCATGGCGGAAAGAACGGCAGCGGAAAGCGGCGGCTTTCGTGCCGTCCTGTTTGGGTGCGCCGCGGTCATCGCACTGGCTGCGCTGTCCGGGTGCGGCTACACAACGAAGAGTTCGCTGGACCCAAAATACCGCACCGTCGCCGTGTCCCCCTTCTACGATAAGACACGCGAGTATGACCTCCAAGCCCCGCTGACCGACGCCGTCACCCGCAAGTTTATCACCGATTCCCGGCTTCAGGTGGTTGAGGCCGCCGACGCGGATCTGCTGGTCGAGGGCATGATCACCGGCCTGTCGCGCCGGGGCCTCATGACCGACCGCAACGACGAGGTGACCCAGTCCATGATGGTTGTCACCGCCGGTGTGCGGCTCACCGACCGCGCCACCGGGCAGGTGCTGTGGGAGGATCCCGCCGTGACGGGCGAGACCACCTTCTACACCCGCGCCGCAGGGCTCTCCTCCGACCGGCTGCGCGGCAATGCGGAAGTGTTCCTGCCCACCGTCCGCTCATTCCCGACGGACGAGGAGAACCGGGCCGTGTCAGAGGCGCTCGAGCAGCTGGCCACGGTCATCTTCCACCGCGTCGTTGAACCGTGGTGAAGCCGTGCAGATCCGGCAGTTCATGGACAGCATTGGGCGGGGCGCGCCGCCGCGGGTAGTTCTTTTCTGCCCCGGCAAGGCCCCATTTGGCAGGGAGGAATGGGAGCCGGTTCTGGTGGACGAGGCGCTGAAACGCCTTGTTGACGCGTATGTGGACCCCTCCCTCCAGGACATGACCTACTCGGTCTTTTACGCCGACGAGACCCCCGCCGCGAACATTGCCGATGAGGCGCGCACCTTCCCCTTTCTCGCGGAGCGGCGCGTGATTGTGGTGCGCAACGCCGAACGCTACAACATCATGTCCGGCGAGAAGACTTCGCCGCTCGCGCCGCTGATCAGTTACATCGAGGACCCTTCCGAAACCACGCTCCTTGCCATCGTTGCACCGCAAATAGACCGGCGCAAGCGCTTCTACAAGGCCTGTGAAAAGGGCGCGGTCGTGGTTGAGTGCCCGCAGCTGGACGAGACCGCCATGCGCCAGTGGGTGCGCGACGAGGCCGCGGCGCGCAGGGTGAAGATTGATGCAAACGCCGTCGGCGAACTGATGGACCGCGCCGGCAACCGCCTGAGCGACGTGCAGAACGCGCTCAGCCTTGTCATCAACTATGCGGGCGGCGCGGGCGTCATCACCGAGGCCGACGTGCGCGCCGCGTGCGCCGATGTGGCCGAGGAGACGGTGTGGGCGTTGACCGACGCCATCGCCGCGTCAGACACGAAAGGTGCGCTATCCTCGCTGCACCAGCTCATCGCGCTCAACAGGACGCCCGAGGAGATACTCGGCACCGTCAACTGGCTGGTTGAAAACGCGTACCGGGCCATGCCCGAAACCCAGGCGCCCGCGCCCAAGCCCTTTGTGGCCGGCAAGGTGGTGAAACTCGGCCAGACGCTGGGCCTGGCCAAACTCAAACAGGCCATGGCCCTGTGTACCCGCACCAATTTCAACATGCGCGAAACCGGTGTTGACCGCAATCTCGCGCTGGAGATGCTCGTTATCAAGCTTTCCATCGGCGGGGCGGCGAGAAAACGCGGCACCGCGCCGGCAAGGTGAATTGATTCAGGAGCAGTCAAGCGTCAGCATTCGGGAGCCAGAACACGCAAGAAGGAAGGGCAGCGCATGAAACCCAGTTTCCCCGTTCTTCCCGCAATAGTCCTCGTCGCCCTGTTTGGCTTGGGTGCCTTCGCCCAGCCAGCCGCGCAGGAATTGCCGAAGAAGATTGGATTTCATGAGGCGGTGTATGACGAGCGGGGCAAACTCCTGCCCTGGACCGCATGGGAGGACGCGGTTGGCCGGGAGATGGAGTGGTACTTGAAATGCCCGGTGGATGCGCACGGCTATCCGAACTTCGTGTTTATGACGTTCATGGGCGGCGACTACCAGGTGATGCGCATGGACTCGATCCCCGCCACGCAGAACGGGACCGCGATCCTGTCCTACCTCAAGTGGTGGGAACTGAAGGGCAGGTCGGACCCGCGCCTGCTCGACTGGGCCCGGCGCATGGGCGACTATCTGGTGAAAGAAACGCTGACGCCCAACAAGGGCGCCTATCCGAGATTCACCCGGTCCACCGGCTACTACATGGACTTTCCACTGTTCCGTGCGTCCCAGGGCGACAGCCGCTACGGCCGCAATGTGATTGAGCCCGACAAGGGCGGCATCGCCGGGTATGCCCTGCTGAAACTCTATGACGCGACCGGCGAGAGGCGCTATCTCAAACAGGCCCTGCGCAATGCGGATGCGCTGGCCAGGAACATGCGGCCCGCCGATGCGACGCGCTCACCGTGGCCGTTCCGCGTGGATTCCGTCAGGGGCGGAGACGGCTGGGGCCAGCGCAGCGGCAACATGGTCTATATCCTGCGCCTCTTCGACGCGCTTGTAGAGAAGGGCCACGGCAAATTCGAGCAGCCGCGCGCGGCGCTCTGGAAGTGGATCAAGGAATACGAGTTCAACACGCCGGAGGAGCCGGACAAGTGTCTCTGGGTGCATTTCTTTGAAGATTACGACATGGACAGCAACCGCAACTCATGGGCGCCGCTGGAAATGGCGCGGTATCTGATTGAGCGCAAAGAAGCGCTTGACCCCGACTGGAAGGCCGACGCGGAGAAACTGATCCAGTTTGCGCTCCGGCACTTCTCCGCCAGTCAGCCAGGCGGCGTGACCACCATGGGCGAGCAGGATGACGACAAGAAGCCCTGGGGCGGCGCCTGTTCGAAACTGGGCGGCGTGGCCGCGCTGTTCTACGCCGCAGGCGGCGGCGAGCAGTACAGGGAAATCGCCTTCCGCAATCTCAACTGGATGACCTACTTTATAGACGATGACGGTGCTCCGGCACAGCGCGCCGAGGCTGCGAATTCCGACCGGGGCGGCTGGCAGGAAGACTGCCACACCGACGTGGTCCACAATTTCGCCGACGCCATGGCGGCCGTGCCCGAATGGGCGGGCAAAATGGGGCGTTGATTGGCCGCGCCCACGGAGAACGCAGCATGGAAATTCGCCCCATCGGACCGGATGAGTGCGCCGAGGCAACCGAGGTGCTGGTGCGCGCGTTCTTCGATTTCTCTCTGAACCAATACCTCTTTCCGGACACCCGGAAACGGGCCTGGCAGCTTCGTTTCATTTATTCGCGCACCGTCGAACTGTACCGTGGGGTCGGCGGTGCGTTCATCACCGGCGACGGAAGCGGGGTCGCGCTGTGGACCCCGCCGCAATACCGGCACGGCGTGGGCGTGTGGCGTTACGTCCGTGCCGGCTTTCTGGCCACGCCGTTCCGCATCGGCCTGGACATGCCACGCCGTCGGCTCGGCGCGCTGCGGGACATCGAGCGGCGCCGTCGTGCGGAGGTAAAGCCGCCGTTCTGGTCGCTGGAGGTGATCGGCGTGGACCCGGCGCGGCAGCGCACCGGATCAGGCGGGGCGCTGATTCGGCACGTGCTGTCCCTGGCGGACCAGCAGGGACTTCCGGCGTATGTGATCACGCACGAGGAGAGGAATGTGGCGTATTACGAACGCTTCGGTTTTCGGCTCATCGGGGACAGCCCATTCGAGCCGGGAGCACCGCCCACCTGTTCGCTGCTGCGCCCGGCATCCACAGAGGCATAACGCTTACTTCCTGCCCATTTCCACGATGAGCCAGCGCCCGTCCTCTTTCGCCAGATAGAGGCTTCTGCACACCGCCCCCTTACGGGTGCCGATGGAAACGGGTTTCACGGACGCCCTGTTGCCGCTGACGACAAGGTCGCCGTTCTCAATGTCTATGCGGCCATCCTCGCCAGCCATGCGCTGCCCCAACTCAGCCAGGATCTTCCTGATTTCCGCCTTGTTGCCAAACTCAGACGTGAAATGCTCCGAGTAGAGAGACATGACCCCTTCCATATCGTTGGCTAGAAGGCGCTGCTTCCATTGCTGCACCACGGACGTGACCTGGGCCCGGTCACCGGGTGCTTTCGGCAGCGTTGCGCATCCGGCGGCCGCGAGCACGGCCAGCAGCAAGGGCATGTTTTTCAGGACAGAACGTACGCGCATCTTCGCTCCTGCTCCAATTGGGTCAAGGGTTGCCGGCAACAGCGCGGACTAGTGTCTCCGCAAGAATTTCTGGAGGCGCTTTCCGGTGATGTCGCCGAGGTAGAGATTTTCCTGCGCGTCAAGCGCGATGCCGTGTACCCAGTTGAGTTCGCCGGGCTGCTCCTGTCCGTCGGCCCCTTTCGGGAACGCGTGCAGTTCCAAGAGTTTTCCGGCGGTGTTGAACTTCATGACGAACTGATCCTTCGGCGGGCATCCAAGCGGCAGGCCATCGTGCTCGCCCGGTTTCCACCAGGGCATGGGCGAGGAGCCGCAGACCCAAATCTCATCGCTCGCGGTAATCCAGAGGCACCAGGGCACGAGCAGGTTTTTCCACGAGTCGAGCAGGCGGCCGGAGTTGTCGTAGACCTGGATGCGCGCATTGTTGCGGTCGGCAATGTAGAGGCGGTCCTTCGAGTCAATCACGATGGCGTGGGGCAGGCTGAACTGGCCGTCCGCCGTGCCGAGGCTTCCCCAGGCGTTAACAAATTTGCCGTCCTTGGTGTAATGGACGACCCGGGCGTTGCCGTAGCCGTCCGTCACGAAAATGTCGCCGTTGGAGGCGAAGGCCATGTCGGTGGGCTTGAACAGGTGGCGCTCATCCGCGCCCGCCTCGTTCTCAACACCGAGCGTCATCAGTACGGCCCCGTCACGCTTATGCTTCTCTACCACGTGCCGGTGGACGTCGGAGGTCCAGACATTGCCCTCGCGGTCGAACTTCAGGCAGTGCGCGCCGGGGTTGCCGCCCCAGCCAAACAGATAGTGCCCGTCCGGAGTATAGACCTGCACGGACGGTGTGCCGCGGGTGTACATCCAGACATTGCCGTCTGCATCTATGTTCACGCCGGGTACGGCCTTCCACGCGACATCTGCGGGTTTCAACGGCCAGGCCGCATCCACCTCGTACCAGGGTGCCGGATTGACACGGGGATACTCGGGCGGGGGAGGCGGGGCGGCTGCGGGTGCTGCAACCGCCGCCGTGGACAGGAGAAGCAGAATACACGCTGCCATGAGGCTCGAATGTGTTCTCATGGCCCCATCATATGCCGATTACAGACCCACCGGCAAATGTCCGATGGGCGGCCGGCCCGGAAACATATTGGCCCCGCGGCGTGTTCTGTTGCAGGATGAAGTTGGAGCATTCCGTGAAACGCATTGAGGAACAGATGGCCTTCTATGAGGCCTACCACCGTCACCCCGTCAACAAGCTCACCCATTTCATCGGAATTCCAGCCATTGTCTTCTCGGTGCTGGTGCTGTCCAGCGCGGTTTCGGCAAGTGCGGGAGGTGTCGCCGTCACCCCGGCATTTCCGCTGGTCCTGGCCGTGCTGGCGTATTATTTCCTGTTGCAGCCGGCTTTTGGCGTTGGAATGGCCCTGTTCCTGCTGCCCGCATGGGCGCTTGCCCACCGGGTGGGGCGGCAGTCATGGGCCGCGGTCGCAGCCGTGTTCCTGGCGTTCTTCATTGGCGGCTGGATATTTCAACTCGCGGGTCATATGGTCTTTGAAAAGCGGCGCCCCGCCCTGGTGGACAATCTGTTTCAGATGGTCATTGGCCCGCTTTTTCTGGTGGCGGAGGTGTTCTTTCTGTGTGGTTACCGGCCGGAGTTGCATGCCCGCATCCGTGAATTGTCCCGCCGGCATGACCCGGTGTAACATCCGCCGCCGTCAAAGCCATGCGGCTGTGTCTTAACGACACTGCACCGGCACCGTGTCTGTGTAACGTTTTTCGCGTCTTGTTTTATGATGATTCGGGTTAAGTGACAAACCGGTTGGCGTCTTTCATGACAACGGAATGGAAAGGAGCAGTCATGTTCAAGAGTTTGATGGCAGTGGGCGCGTGTGCATTCGTCATGATGGGACTTGCGGGATGCCCCGGAGTCGCGTGTTTTGGCGTGGACACCTGCCAGTTGCAGGGCACCTGGGAGGCGTCTGTTACCAATGGAAACACCACAACGGTGACGAACCGGATGGTTGTCACCGACGATGCCTTTGCCTACAGCACACAGACGAGCGGTTTCGAGGGCACCTACAAGGTCAACGCGCTGACCAAGCCGAAACAGATTGACTTCATGATCACGAAGTCCTGGGTGGGCATTGGCCCCCTGCAGGTGGTGGACAACACGCACAAGACCACTTTCGGTATATACGCGGTGTCGAAAGACACGTTGACGGTCCAGTTTGGGGACACGGGCAACCGTCCCGCCGCCTTCGACAACGACAAAGCTGTCGCCTTGGCGCACATCAGCGCGAACTGAGCACCATGACGGTTTGCGGCGCGGCGCTCGGGCTGCTTCTTCTGCCGCCTGACCGCCTTCCGGACACAGTCGGGAATGGTTTCCGTTCGCACGGACAGACACCCACAAACACCGACGGTCACGGACAGGCCGCCATTGAACGCCGTGTCTTCCGCGTTTACGGCGACACCAGCGAGGGTTCGCCCCAGCAGGCCCAGTCGCAGACATAGTCGCCGTCGGCATTCGTGACGAGGGAGAGCACCACGGTCTTGCCCGCCCACGGGGTCAGGTCGGCGCGCAATTCCTGCCACGGCCCGGCGAGGGATTTTGCCTGTGCCACCGCGACGCCGTTGGCCTCAACACGGAATACGACGCCGTTGGATTTTTCGGCACCGTCGCGCAGACCCACCCATGCGTGGAAAAGCGCCGGAGCAGGCGGCAATGTGAGCGGCACGAGCACCTCGGTGCGGCCGTGATTCGGCGGGTGGGCAAACAGACCTGGGCGCTTCACGCCGCCGACACTGTTCTCGCATACCGCCAGCGCCGGGACATTGACGGGTTCGTTCACGGTGCCGTTGCTGATGTGGAACACCTCGCGCGGCATGGCGGCGAGGTCCATGGGCAATACGGCCACCGGGGGGCGTTCGCGCAGCAGATACATGGCGCCCGGGAATCTGGCGGGCATGGTGATTCGGTCGGTGCCGGGCTGCACGGACTGTTCGCCCAGCGCCGACAACGCCAGACTCCACGGCCCGGACCCCGGCACAAGTGTGAGGTCGGCTTCCGCTTCGGCGCGTCGCTCAATGCGGGGATTGAACCATTCCGCCCAGTCGTAGCTGGGGTTCTTGTTGGGTCCGGGAGCGACGGAAAGGGTGATCTCAGCCCGCTTTCCCGCAACTTTCCGCAGGTCAAGCGTGAGCGGCTGCTGGGTGCAGGTGGCGTTCAATACTTCCGCCGACACTGCTTCGCCGTCGGCCTTCACCGTCACGCCGAAGACCACGCCGTCGGAACGGTCCGCCCCTTCGGCCCCGGTATTCAACGCGACCGTGGCGGCAAACCGCTCCGCATCCTCCGGCAGCCCGAGCGGGACGCGCATGTACGAACTGCCGCCCATGCCGATATAGGGCGGATGGGCGGACAAATGATCGCCGGCACCCTCAAAGCGGCCGCCGTTGGCGGCGTGCAACTCGCCGGGCCCCTCCGCAACATTGCCCTCAAAGGACCGGGTCCCACTAATCGCGTCGGCCATGAAATCGCCAACGCGGAGTGCAAGGTCACTGCCCGCCCGGGAACGCGCGAAAGCGATGGTGTCGCGGCACGCGGCCGCGTCCATGGCAAATCCGGAGGGAAACGCCGATGCAACATGGAATGCCGCCTTGTCAGAAGCGCCTTCGCGCCAGGGATACCACATTGCCGGGTCCAGGTTGAGCGCCTGGGTGCCGTCATAGGCCTGCCAGCCCTCTATTCCTCCGGTGCCGGTTGCGGCGTTCACGCCGTAAAGCGTGCGTATGACATCGCGCCCGTCGCAGACCAGCCTGCGGTCGGTGGTATACCGGGCAGAGCCCCCGTCGGTGGTGCGCAGCGGGAACGCGGTGCCCACCGGCCAGTCTCCGTCGGGGTCGGGCCGCACGCCCCTGCCCTGCCAGAAAGCGACCTCGTCAAAGAACTGCGCGGAGAAGCCCGTGGGCTGCTTCAGCGCGTTCACGTTCGGCTTCAGCGTGGGGATGACGCCGTAGTTTCGGTAGGCCTCCTGCCATGCGCCGTAGATCTGGCCGTCGGTGGGCGCGGCGCAGCCAAGATAACCGCAGATGATCGTGTACGGCCCGAGCAGGTAAGAACTGATCGGATGGGCCATGTGGAGTTTCTCGACGCTGAACGTGCCCTTGGTGTGGTCCATGCCGAACACGTGGCGCTGCGCAAAAGCCTCCATGCGGCAGGTGACCTCGTCGAGCCCCTCGCCGCTCAGCGCGATTTCGGGCAGGGCGGCCCGCAGGTCGCGGTGGAGCGCCGCGTTGCCCTCGATCATGGTCATGTCCTCGATGAGTCCGTTGTGGTCGTTGTCAATGCACAGTGTCTGGTCCAGGTGCAGGGCGTCTATGGCATGGTCACGGCACAGCGTGGTGAACCGCGCCACGAGCACGTCGCGCCATGCCTTGCAGGCGGGGTTGATGTAGGCGAACTTAATCGGCGGCGACGCTTCCCACTCCCACCATTCCGGCTCGTGTGCGTTCCACGGGCTTTTCACCTGGTACGGCTGAAACTGTGCATAGAGCGGGTTCAGCGGATCGCAGCCGAAGTAGTTGCAGTGCAGCATCACGCGAAAGCCCAATGCGTGGGCGCGCTGGACAAAGGGATCAAGACGTTCCACGGGCTGGTCGTAGGTGGGATAGTCGCGGTCATAGCCGGACTTGCGCCAGTCATAGGCGTAGAGGATCGTCTGCTTCGGGTCGAGCCGCAGTGGCAGCGCCTCCAGCGTGGCCAGGTCGAGCGGCATGGTCACACAGGCGCGAATGTCCTTTACCCACGCGGGCTGCTGACGCTCCACGGGCGTGGGCGAGAAGGTCTTCTCCATCCAGCCGCGGTAGCGTTTTGCAGGCACGCGCCAGTCGCCCGAATACACACCCACACGCCAGCGCAGCGGCCCCACCTCGCACTTGTCGTCAAAGGGGGCGTTGGCCATGGACACAAAGGAGAGTCTCCATCCGTCCGAAGACCGCTTTATCATCAGCCGCTTGTAACCCGGCTTTGGGTCCTCGGCCCAGACGTAGAAACCGCCGCTGCCGCCCTCGACAATCACCAGGCCCGCCTCCCAAAGCATGGGATAATCAAAGGACATTTCCGCGCCGGGCGAGTTGCGCGTGAGCCGCAACCCGGAAAAGGCGGGCACGATAATGTTCATCTCAAGCGGAATGCCGCCCACGGACCACTCCACGCCCCAAAGCCCCGGCGCGGGCGATGTGGCATGCTGGGAGAGCACCAGTTCGCCCGAGGCCGCATCGAATGCGCAGCGCTGCTCAATGCGCGTGCCTTCCGGCGCGCCGACGGGGACCAGCGTCTGCTCCGCGTCCGCCAAACCGGCGCCGGCCGTTGCATGCTGCGCTTCGGCAACCCAGTAATCGCCCCCCAGCGTGTGTATTCCGGCCCGGGTGTCCTCCGAACTGGCGCTGAAAAGCGTTCCATTGTGCGAATCGGCAAGGGCCGTCAGCGCCCCGCGGGTAAATTGAGCGCGGAGTCCGGGCATTCCATCGGCCGCATGGGCGGAAACCATAAGCACGGTCGTCATGATAGGAGAGATGAAACTGTTGAAATGGAATGCCCGTCCAATGTCCACAGTGATTGGCTCCCGCGGTTGTTCTCGCCATCAGCCGACAGCACTATAGTCGGCGTCGGGCTGAAGGGTCAATTGGCGGCGCGGTGCCGAAGGCCGATACACTATGGCTGCGGCAAATGGTTCAAGACCCTTTCGCACGGCGATGACCGACAACAAGGATTTTCTCCATGCTCCATGAAATGAAGATTCACTTCAAGCGCTATTTCCTCACGGGACTTTTCGTCTTGCTGCCCGTGGTGGTGTCGCTGAAGGTGTTCCTGTGGCTGGTCACCTACATTGACAACCTGATCAAGCCCGTGTTTCAGCGCGTCTTTGGCGAATACACCTTCGGCATCGGCATCGGGATCATTCTTGTGATGCTGCTGTTCGTGGGCATGTTCGCACAGAATTACATCGGCAAGAAGCTGGTGCGGCTGGTCGAGATAATCTTTGACCGGCTACCGTTCATCCGCACCATCCACTCCGTCGTGCGGCAGTTGATAGAGCCCTTCTATTCAGAGAAGGGCAACTCGTTCCGCCAGGTGGTGTTGATTGAGTACCCGATGGAGAAGCGGTACGCGCTGGGCTTCATTGCGAACGAGGATGCGGGCACGGTGGACGGCGAGAGTCTGGTCACGGTGTTCCTGCCCTCGAACCACCTGCACCTGGGCTATCTCGTGGTGATGCCGGCGAAGGACGTGATTCCGGTGGACATCGGCGTGGAGGATGCGCTCAAGACCATCGTCTCCTGCGGCATTGTGATTCCGGCGAAATTCGACCTGGCCGGAGGGCGGTTGGTGAACCTGCGAAAGGAGCCGCTTTCCGTCCTGGATGATCCGGACTCGCCGGCATAACCGGCCGACATGGCGGGCGGGACGCTTACTGGGAGCGCCGGCGTCTCGCCGGCAGAACGGGCAAAACGCCCGTGGTGCCGCGGGGACTCAGGCGTCGCGCAGCAGGAAGCGTTTGATGCTTTGCGAGCGGCCGGTGATTTCATCCACGTCAACCAGCACGGCCGAAAAGATCACAGGGCCGCCCGCAACCTCAAATTTGCGCGGCATGGATGTGACGAACTTCTCAATGACCGTGTTGGTGTCCATGCCGATGACCGAGTGGTAGGGGCCGCACATGCCCGCGTCGGTGATGTAGGCCGTGCCGCGCGGCATGACCCACTCGTCGGCGGTCTGCACATGCGTGTGCGTGCCCAGCACCGCCGAGCAGCGTCCGTCCAGATACCATCCCAGCGCCACCTTCTCGGACGAGGCCTCCGCGTGAATATCCACCAGGATAACCTTCGTCTGCCGCGACATCGCCGCGATTTCCGCGTCGGCCTGCAAAAAGGGGCAGCGGAGCGGCTCCATGAACACCCGGCCCATGAGGTTCACAATCCCTGCCGTGCGCCCGTCGGGCAGCGTGAACAGCAGGCTGCCGCGGCCCGGCGTGCCCTCCGGATAATTGGCCGGGCGCACCACATCGGGCATGCCCGAGATGCCCTTGACCATTTCGCCTTTGCGCCACACATGGTTGCCCATCGTGAACACCTGCACGCCCAGCGCCCGCAGTTCCCCCACGAGCACCGGCGTGACGCCCAGTCCGGCCGCGGCGTTTTCCGCGTTGGCCACGACGAGGTCAATCTTGTGCCGTTCACGGATTTCCGGAAGATGGCGGGCCACCGCCTGGCGGCCTGGCCTGCCCACAATGTCGCCAATGAATAAGATGCGCATGGCCGCATTGTAGACGCTGGCGGCGGGCGCGGTCCAGTGGAACGGGTTGGGCGCAGAATGCGGCTTCCTACACCGCTACTCCCATTTCCCAGGGTCGAAGATGTTGCGCAGGTCGGAATCGGGAGCCGCGTCGGTGATTGTGCGGGCGCTGTTCAGCGGAGCGTCGCTCAAGCGCCAATGCACAAGCCCCGCGTCGCGCGGCTCGGGACCCTTGGGTCCCTGCTGGCACCGGTAGCCGGTGCCAAAGGCCGTCAGGAGCGAGCCGTCGGGAAGCAGCACGGTGGAGGTGGCCTGGCTGCTGGGCCACCAGTAATCGGGGCCTTTGCGGTTGCCGTCCCATGCGTGAAGGATGTAGCGGTGGTCGAGGTCCCAGGTCTGGCCGTTGTCGCGGCTGACGATGGCCTCGATGCCGAAGCGCGCGAAACCGTCAGCGTTTTCGGTGTACCCCTTGCGGACGACATAGGTCATCACAATGTTACCGTTGGGCATCAGCACCATGCAGGGGTGGTGCCGTCCCCAATCGTAGAGCGGCTTGGGGTCGGACCAGGTTAGTCCGTCGTCCTTGGACAACGAGACGGCAAGCCCCTCGAAATGGTCCAGCGTGTCCTTGAAACGGGCCGGGATGTCGGTGCGGCACGCCGCGACGAGATCGCCGTTCTTCGCGCGGACCAAGGCAACTTCATTGATGCCTTTCCACTGCGGCACGGCGGTGTCACCGGTCCACGTGCGGCCCTCATCGGTGGAGAAGCGGATATGGCCCGTGGAGTAGCCCGGTCCCTTGGCGGCGTTGTACCAGTCGCTGTCCATGGCGTAGCCGGTCTCGACGAGCCTGAGTGTCCCTCCGTCCCTCTTCTCCACGAGCAGGGGGTCCCACATATTCCACGTCTTGCCGTTGGGCGCGGGCGGCACGGGCAGGGGCTCGGTATTGGGGTCGGGGCCGCCCCAGGTGGCGCCGTAGTCCGCACTGAACCAGAGCCGGTCGGTGGCGAGGAGCACCTTCCCGTTGCCGAGATAGGTGAGGCTCGTGCCCAGTCCGGGGAGGGTGTTGCCGTCCTTGTCCAGCGCGACGGGCCGCGGCTCCGTCCAGTGCGCGCCGCGGTCGTCGCTGGTCAGAACCATCGCGTGATGCGGATAATCGCAGCCCACGAGCATGAGCAGGCGGTCCTTTTCGGGCATGTGGACGATGTAGGGGACGGCGACGACGCGGTTCCAGGACTCGGTGACGATTTGAAGCTGCGCGGGCACCTCAACCGGCTTGTCGCCGTTCAGCAACCGCACAGTGTGCGATTGCCATGAGGTTTCAGAGGGCTTGGGTGTTTCGGCCTGCGCAAAGCAACCGGCCAGGAGTACCAGCCCAAGAACAGACAACGAAGAGAGCCGCATGACATTGTCCTCCGTGGTGTGCCCGCCATCGTCCTTGTTCGTCTCAAAGGAAGATGACCCAAACGACCCAAAGTACGCCGCAGGATCCCGACAGTCCGGCGCGGTCCGGGTATGTCCTTTTCGTCCCTGAGGTCCCTTCCGTCCCGCCGGCAAGGCAAATCACGTCACGTTGAACAGCGATCCCAGTGCCGCGAAGGACT
>CALDSM010000800.1 GCA_937923585.1 uncultured bacterium | reverse complement strand
TCTACACTCTTTCCCTACCCGACGCTCTTCCGATCTGGTTCGTTCGGAAGTTCAGTCCCGTTTCCTGGGGATGATGGTCAAACGCGGTTCCCACCCTGTCGCCGAAAGGCCACGACACCTGGTAATGGCCCTGTTCAATGTGCGCGTAAGAGACAGGTTCGGACCAGTGGATTCCGTCGGGACTGGTCGCGGAGAACAATCCCCGGCCTTTTGCGTAGCGCGTGTGCAGAAACAGGAATCCCTTGCCCTCGACGTGCCACGGCTGCGGATAGGAGAAGTTGGTCTCCCATACCTGTTCAAAGTCATCAATGTCATGGGGCTTCTTGCTCTTGAACAGAAAGGAAGGGCGCGCCGTGCCGTGGGAACTGCAGAATACCCACAGATGGCCGCCCTCGTCCATGGAGATGACCGGGTTGTCATGGGCATCGTCGGTCTTTTTGTCCATGAGAATGGTGGGGCGGGCCAGTTTCCCCGTCGCGTGGTCATAGCAACCAACCATTTCCAGGAGCGATTTGCCTCCGGGCGCAACGCCGCCGTAGACGAAGAAGGTCTTGTTCGCTTTCGCCGCATACAGCGCCATGGGAATGTGCTTCATGCAGTAGGTGCCCAGCCCGCCGCTGTATTTGTAGACATACTCATCCTTGGTCGGCTGGTTTGAATACCAGATACCCTGGTAACCGTCGGCCTTTGCGAACCCCTCCGCACGGCACACCGCACACGAAGCCGCCGCGGCCAATGCGAAACAAACAAGAAGACTGCTGCAAGAAAGCTTCAAGTTCACGGTCTACACTCCACTGTTATGAGGACATCTTGGATGCGCGGACATACTTGCTCCCCCCTGGAGGGGGGTGGCCCGAAGGGCCGGGGGGTGTATGCCCGGGCATGGACCTGGAATGTGCCTGCTCCTGGAATTGGGTGGCGGGGGAACATACACCCCCCGCACCGCCTGCGGTGGGACCGCCCCCCTCCAGGGGGGACTAAAAACAACACGATTTCGGCTCCTGAATATGGCGTACATCTTCGTCGTTTCCGGCCAAGCCAACTGTTTATGAGGACTAACTGCAATATTCCAAATGCCAAGCGATTCACCGGAGGATTACTGGGTGTGTGTGACCTGGAACCCATAATCTCCGTTTGATCTGTATGCGGCCGTGCTGTCTTTGTCCTGCGAGCCACCCCCGCCGTAGTACACCATGTAGCCGTCCTCGGAAGGCCAGTAGCGCAGGGGTTGTCCGCTGCACGGGTCTGTGGGAATCGCTGGCAGGAACGCGGGAACCAGTTGCCCCGCATCTTCCGGGACGCGGCCGTTGGCCAGGCGGTAGCGCTCGACCGCCAGGGCCACCTGCGCACTGCGCGCCTGCGCCGTGCCCATCATCAGGCGCTGTTCTCCGTATGACGCCTGGGAAAGCATGATATTGACGGGAAAGCCAAATCCGCGAGAGCGGCCGCGGTGCTGGATTTCCAGTGTCCGCAGAAGGGGAGCGGCCTCCCACGACGGCCGGCGGCTGGCGTCTATCGCCTGCCCCATGAGAGACAGGTATGCCCCATGGTTGCCGGCCACGCGCATGAGCGTGGCGGCCGCTGCGCCAGCCCCTGGCATCCAATCGTTAAACTGCCGGATGTCAGAGAACCGGTATTCCGGGTGGTCAAAGTAAATCAATGTTTCGACCCGCTCCCCAATCAGCGCCCGTGTGACCGCTTCGTCATCATTTGCCGCATCCAGCGCACGCTGCATTTGCGCCAGTTGATCGTCCGAAAACACCGCCAGAGACAGGGCGTGGCGGATTCCCTCGCAGGTTGTCATGTAGCATTCGAACCGGGTGGTGAGCAGCCGGATCAGCGGGTTGTCGCTCAGCGCGTTGCCGAGTGCAAGTCCCGCGAGCACCGCCTCAAGAACACGGGCCGTGTCCCCGGCCTGCGCGGCAACCAGCGCCTCCAACTGCAGCAGGGTCGCGGACTCGCCTATCTTCCGGATGTCCGGGAAACCCTCCCCGTACCACCCCTTGCCCAGGGTAACCGGGAACTGCGCCGCCGGCTTGTGCGCCGCCTCGTGCAGCAGCGCCAGCGCCTCCGCATTCTCCGCGAGATGGCCGTCCACCCATTTGCGAAACTCGCCTGCAAACAGGTCCTTTGTGGAAGTGTTTCTGACGCGCTCTTCACGCTGCCACGCATCATCCGACGGTTTCACCGCGGAAAAGGGCTTCGTGTAGGTCTCCGCTGCGTTTTGACCTTTCGACGGCTCTGGACTGCGCCGCCTCAGTTCCTGCGGTGTGACGGGCTCCCCCTTCGCCCGAATCGCCTCTATTTCCTTCTGAAGCGTCCAGTCTGCGCGCAAGCCCAGTACGGCAAGACCCAGTACAGCGGCGCCAAAAAAGACGCCCGTCGCGATCATCAGCCGGCGGCGATTGCGCCGCCATGGGTAGTCTTTGTGTTTTGGCCCTGTCATGGCTCTCCCGCCTTTGCCCACGATTCTCGATCATCCCGATGGATCACATCAACCTGACCGAGATTCTGACGGCCTATTCTTGCTTCGACGGACAGGCCACACGGAACACCACGTCCAGGTTCTTCCCGTGCCCATCGTCACCGCCATCGTCCACCAGGTTCTCGCCGACGCTGTACAATGTGTAGCCGCTCTCATCGGAAACATAGCGAAGCGGCTTCGCATTGAACGGGTCCAGTGGCGCTGCCGGCGTGAATGCCGGCGCCAGTTCTGCGATGTGCGCGGCGGGGCGGCCGTTGGCCAGGCGGAAGCGTTCCAGCGCCAGCGCGGCCTCAGCGCAGTAAAGGTAGGCATCGTTTCGTGCCGTCTGTGAAATGCACCGGGAGAAGTTTGGAATGACCATCTCGGCAAAGCTGGGCAAGGGGGACCGCCATGATGACCGGTCCTTTTCCAGGCGCTCTATTGCCGCAGCGGCCTCGATATAGGGTCGCCGGCTGGCATCAACCATTTCCGTCATGTACCTGACATATCGTTCCCTGGCACCGCTTGCGGTCACGGCCATGCGGACCAGTCCGGCCGCAAGCGAACCCGCGCCGGGAAACCACTGTTCGGCGTCCCTGAATTGCGGCACCACCAGCTGTGGATGGTCGAGACCCCACAGCCCCATGGCCCCTTCGCCACTGAATGCGCCCCTCCACGCCTCCGGAACCTCCGTCCCCGC
>CALDSM010000799.1 GCA_937923585.1 uncultured bacterium | reverse complement strand
CGACTCAGCATCGGACACCCTTTCAGTCATGCAGACCCGCACGGTCCAAACGGTGAGGGCAATACGCCCCACCATGACCATTGGACTACAAAAAGGGAGCCCAGGTTGTGCCTGCGATAATTCACTGAGTCACTGACAAATGCCTGGACCTCATGAGCAGCACGGGCCCTGTCGCGAAAAGATTCGTTCAGTTGCTTTGCCGGGGGAAGGATCCTACAATTGTTGGCTAGCCAACGGGGGTTCCTGACGGAGCGCGGGGAGATCTGTTGACAAACGGCGAAAGGCATGTAATGTTTTCTGAAATTGAGGGTATTGTGGTCGAAGCTGACGCCCAACGGTGTCCGGCGAAGGCGCAAACCGGTCGTCGCGCCCTGCGGAGGATCGCATGACCACGATAGCCGGTCAGACCGATGAACAGTTGATGGGTCTGCTCTGTGAGGGGCGTGATGAGGCACTGGCCGAACTGGTACGGCGTTACCAGAACGACCTGTTCCGCTTCTGCCTGCACTATCTTCGGAACACGGAAACTGCCCTGGAAAAGGCGCAGGAGACGTATCTCCGGATATATGCCGCACGCGCGCGTTTCGACGTGGGCCGGGCGTTCAAACCCTGGATGCTGTGCATCGCGCGGAATTTGTGCCTGAACGAGTTGAAGCGCAAGAAGGCGGTTCAGATGGAATCGCTGGAGGCCTACGCGAGCAGTTCGCGGGAATCGAACGGCGAACTGCTTCCGGTGGCCTCCGACGGGCCTTCGGAATGGCTGCTGGCCGACGAACGGCGGCAGGCCGTGCTCAATGTGCTGGCCGAACTGGCCGACGAGGCCCGCGAAATCATCATGATGCGGTATTTTGAGCAGATGTCCGCGAGGGACATCGCCGAAATTGTTGAAACGACGGAAGGCGCGGTGCGGACAAGACTACACCGCGCGCTGAACCAGCTTCGCGAACTGTGCGAAGCCCGAAAAGAAGAATTTTGAGCACGTATCGGAGTGACATAGACGCCAGGGACCTGATGGCGTATCTGGACGGCGACGCGGATGCGGCGGCAACGGAGCGCTTGTACGACGCGCTGGGCGGTGACGCGCCGCTTCATGCCGAGGCCGAAGTGTTGCGCCGCATGGAAACCCTGCTGCGCGAGACCGGCGAGGCTCGCCACGCCGCACTGCCGGTGGTGGACATCGTCTCCGGAGTCATGGGATTGTTGCAGGCCGATGCGGTGCCGGAAGACAACCTTGAGGACGGGATTGTGCCCGTGCGCCTTGACCCCAAACTGGAAGTGGCGCTGCTCGGCACAGGTCGCAACCTTGCGGAAACCCTTCCGAAGGTGAACCTCTTGGACGGGGTGCTGCGCGGTCTGGCCCACATGAAGGCCCGCGAGGCCGAGACCGGCGTTCCCGCAACGGAAAATGACGCGGCGCTGGCTGTCTTGGCAACGCGCCTGGAAGATGTTGGCGCGGAAATCCGCGAAAAGACGGCAAAAATCGAGATTGTTGAGCCCGTCATGGAAGAGGTCGCACGGGCGCAGGAAGACCTGACCCCGAACGTGATCCCGTTCCGCAGCCGCCCGCGCCTTCTTCGGGAGGACCACCGGACGTCCCAGTTCCGGGTATGGGCGTTTCGCGCCGCGGCGGTGCTCGTGCTGAGCGTTGCCGCCATGGGCGGATGGGTCGTCTACCGCACGGACGGCGGCACCGCGAATCTTGCCCGCGACGGCCGAAGCGGCATGAAGGTCAACCCGGTCACCACCAAGAACAGAGACCGGGTGGCGATGTTCAAGCCCGGTCCCCGCACCCATCTGCCCAAGAATGACGCCCGGGTCAAAGGGTATGAAGGCCTGGCGCGCCCTGCCGCCCCGATTCCACTCACCCTCGACATCAAGAGCGATTTGCCCACGCTGACCATGGACAAGGTGCTCGCGGCCAAACGCGACGCGCTTGGACAGAAGACCGGTGCGGCGGAGAGACTGGCGGGATGGGGCAAACTCACGGCGGATGAGGCCAGAAGGCTGCTCGAAGAGGGCGGTCTGTCGCCCGCGGCCATGCTGGGCGCCATCCAGGCGCTGCCCACCGCTGAGGCGGCCAATTACCTGCGCGCCGCCGTCGAGAAATCCCCCGACGACCCCTACCTGCGGTACCTGCTGGCACGCAACCTGATGGCCGATCCGGCCACCCGCGACGAGGCCGGCGCGCAGATTGCGGCATTGAAGGGC
>CALDSM010000798.1 GCA_937923585.1 uncultured bacterium | reverse complement strand
GACCCGCGGCGAGATGGGCACGCGCGGCACCCCGGAAGAGCGGGCGGTGGAGGCGGACAAGGCCGCCGCCGTTCTGGGAGTGGTCCGACGCGCCAACGCGGGGCTGCCCGACGGCGGCGTGGCAAACACGCCGGAGCAGCGGCTGGCGCTGGTTGCGCTCCTCCGCCAGTTTCGGCCCGCGCTCGTGCTTACGCTCATGGCCCCCGACCGGCATCCCGACCACGCCGCCGCCCATGCGCTCGTGACCGACGCCAACTACCTCGCCGGACTGGCCCGAATAGACACGGGCCGCTTCCCGCACCGGACGCAGCATGTCCTGTTCTTTCACCCCTACACGGACTACACCGGAATGCCCGCCTTCGTGGCCGACATTTCCGCCAGTTTCGAGGTGAAACTCGCCGCGCTGCGCGCCCATGCCTCGCAGTTTCACAATCCCGGCTATCCGGGACAGGAGACTCTCATCTCCTCCAAGGGTTTCTGGGACGGAATCGAGGTGCGTGCCCGCTATTGGGGTGCCCGCATCGGCGCCGTGTACGGTGAACCGTTTTACGCCGACGGTCCCATGCCGCTGGACTGCCTGCCGATACTGGGGGCATGAGAGGCCATTTGCGGCGAACGGAGGACAGCCTCATGAAAATCGGAATCACCTGCCAGTCGAGCACCGGGGGCAGCGGGATACTCGCCACCGAGCTCGGCGTGGCGCTGGGAAAACGGGGCCACGAGGTGCATTTTGTCACCGCCGAAGCACCGGTCCGCATGAACCGCTTCCAGGAGAACGTGTACAACCATTCGGTGGACATGATCACCTATCCGCTGTTTCGCAGCCCGCCCTACGCGCTGGCCCTGGCATCCAAAATAAGCGAGATCGCCGAGGAATTCGGCATAGAGCTGTGGCACGCGCACTATGCGATTCCCAACGCGGTGGCCGCGCAGCTTGCGCGAGACATGATGCCGAAGGGAAAACGGTTCCGCCTCGTGACCACGCTCCACGGAACGGACATCACGCTGGTCGGCAGCCACCCCTCCTTTTATCGCGCCACCCGTTACGGCATGGAGTGCAGCAATGCGGTCACCGCGGTGTCGCAGTGGCTCAGCGCGGAGACGGAGCGCGAGTTCGGCCTCAGCCGCCCCGTGCGGACCATCTACAACTTCATAGACATGGAACGGTTCAGGCCGCGGCCCGTCAACCGCGCCGCGCTCGTCGGGGACGATGAGAAGATCGTCATGCACATCTCCAATTTCAGGCCGGTCAAGCGGGTAACGGACGTGGTGCGCGCCTTCAAGAAGATGCTTGAGCAGGTCAGCGCACGGCTGGTCATGGTGGGCGACGGCCCCGAGCGCATTGGCGCGATGGGCGTGGCGCGCCAACTGGGCATTGCCGACCGGATCACCTGCCTGGGCAACGTGGAGCACGTGGAGGAACTGCTGCCCGCCGCCGACCTCGTCTTTCAGCCCAGCGAGCACGAGAGCTTCGGCCTGGTGGCGCTCGAGGCCATGGCCTGCGAGGTGCCCGTGCTGGTCACCGCCAGCGGCGGCATTGTCGAGGTCGTCGAGCACGGGGTCACCGGCTGCCTCTGCGAGGTGGGCGACATAGACGCGATGGCGCGCCACGGCGTCGAGATCCTTTCCGACCCGCAGCGCGCCCGTGAAATGGGCAAACGCGGGCGCGAGCACGTCGTCGAGAAGTTCTCGCCCGACCGCATCGTGGGCGAGTACGAGGCGCTGTACGCGGAGTTGCTGCGGAACGGGCGCGAACCGGCGGACATGGACTCCGCCTGAATGCTTTTTGCCGCACGCATGCCCGATGAGCTACCATGGTTTTAAACTGCGGCTTGGAGTGTCCTGGAGAATTTCGTCATGCTTGAATTGCAGGTGCTGGGCGTCACCCCCCCCGGCAGCGCGGAATATCCCACGGTCATCATGCGCCATGAGGACAGGGTGCTGTTCATCAGCATCGGTCCTTTCGAGGCGGCCGCCATTGCCTGGGGAATGAAGAACGACAAGCCGGCGCGGCCCATGACGCATGACCTCATCCTGAACATTCTCGCCGGGCTGCAGGGGGAGGTGAAGTCCGTCACGGTCTACAAGATTGAGAACGGCACCTTCTTCGCCTATCTGCTGGTGGAGCAGCACGGCGCCGACGGCGGCATAGAGCAGGTGCTCCGCATAGACACGCGCCCCAGCGACGGTATTGCCATTGCCGTGCGCGCCGGATGCCCCATCTACGCGGCCGAGGAGGTGATGGACGAGGCGGGGCGTGATTTCAGCGACCTCCAGACGATGGCCGACGACGAGGAGGATCTGGAGCACGAGGGCGATGACGAGGGGGACGAGAATGAGGACGAGGGCGATGAGGAACAGCCGGATTTCGGGGCGGAGGATTAGTGATTCCCGCCCTGCCCGTCTCGTGGGAGTCGGCCGATTCCGGCGAACCGTTGGAAGCGGGCACGCTCGAGATTTGGCGAGGGCCGCTCAGCCACTCCTCAGGCTCGGGAGATGACGACCTGTTGACGCCCGAAGAGCGGGCGTGTGCCGCGTGCATGCTCCATCCGCTGCGCCGGGCCCAGTTTGCCGCGGGGCACGCGCTCCTTCACAGAGTTCGCGCCAGACACGGCATGCCCCTGTCCGCAAGCCTTTCCCATTCCGCGCAATGGATTCTTGTCGCGGCCGTCCGAAGCGGCCCGGTCGGAGTGGATGTGGAGACCATGCGGACGGACCGGTCCCTGGACCGTTTGTCGGAGCGTTTCTTCGTGCCCGAGGAGCACCACTGGCTGATGCAGTTCCCCGCGGTGGAGCGGGGCCATCTCTTCTATGCCCTCTGGACGGCCAAGGAAGCCCTCTTCAAGGCATTGGGCATGCCGGTGGGCGCGGCCCACTTCGCCGCCCGGCGCGTGTTCGCATCGGAAAGCGGCCCAACCCTGCCGCAGCATGTCGTCATCGAAGGATGCAGGGTGGGATGGTTCTCCGCCGCTGACGGCCACATGGGTGCCTATGCGGTGCCGGAGCGCGTTTCACGCGTGCGCTATCTTCGTTCCGGGTAAGACCTCCTGTTCGCAGCCGGACAGGGCTCAAACACCAGTGATGGCACTGCGGCTTTGTGGACAGCGTGGACGTTGCGGATCAAGTGGACGTTGCAGACCAAGGAAGCCCCCTTGCGTTCTTCCCAGCCCCCAGCCCCTCCAGACTTCTTTGGTTGCGGCCACGGGCCGCGCTACATCCACTCGGTCCATAACGTCCACCTGGTCCACAAGCGCAGACAACAAACATCCCCCCGGCATTACCTGTCGGGGGGGATATGCACTCGGCGTTGTCTTGTCCCGTACCGCGCTACGCGTCTGCCTCAGTTTGCCGCGCCCTGCCGGTCTTCCCTCGACAGAAAGCCGTCATGGTCGCGGTCCAGCGTGTTGAAGCGCTCCCGGGTCAGTTTGGGAAAGGCCGCCTTGGCCTCCTCGAAACCCAGCCTGCCGTCGCCGTTGGTGTCGGCCTGCTTTAGCTTCTGGCCCAGTTTCCCACGGCCGGTCTGCCGCAGGTCCGCCCGCGAAAGCACACCGTCGCCGTTGCGGTCCAACTTGGAGAAGCGCTCCTGGGTCAGTTTGGGAAAGGCCGCTTTGGCTTCGTCGAACGTTACCTTTCCATCGTCGTTGGTGTCGGCCGCACGAAGCCGCTGTGCCATCTGCCCTTTTCCAGCGGAGCCCTTCTGCCCGGCCATGGCCGGAAGGGAGACTGTGAGCGCAAGAAGAATTGCCGCCGCAAGCACCAGTTTTCCGTTCAGCATGTTTTGACTCCCTGTTTCCGTGTCCTTCAGGACCGCATGTTGCCGTTGACATTGCCTTGACACCGGACTGTTTCCGGAATCCATTCGGATAATGGCCGTGCCCGCCGCGAAGGTTACAGAAGGCGTTGTCCTGGGCCGTGCGGAACCCTTTCTTTCGCTGCCTTGGCTTCCGCAGATTTGCAGTTTGTGGCAAGAAAATGGCATAATTACGGCTGATAGCGGGAGGGAAGGCATTCAAGCCTCAAAGCAATGAGGCTCAAAGCATAACAATGCGTCGGAGTGTGACATTTATGAATCCGCGAGAAGTTGGAGCGCTGCTCTTTTCCCATCCCGAAGTGTCTGAAGTCTGTGTGCTGACCGATCCCAATCCCCCTGCGTTTGTCGTGCTGGCGCCCGGTGCGTCGGCCGGTCTGGAGTCGTTGCGCAGTCTGTGCCAGGGCCGTGCGTCCCAGGCCGAATGCCTGCAAATCACGCTTCTGGACGAAATGCCCAAGACCCGGACCGGCGCCGTGGACCGGGCACAGTTGGTGGAAACGGCCCGGGCGATGGCGAAAAAAAAGAACGTGGCCTGACCTGACCCTCAGACAGTCGAATAGACCCGGCCGCATGCCCCGCAGGGGGCATGGTGGCCGGGTTTTCCTTTTTGTGTCACTGTTTAGTCAGTTGGTGTGAGCTGACTCGTTCTTCTCTCTTGCTCTTGCTCCTGCTCCTGCTCCTGCTCTTAATCTTGCTTGAAATTGGGCATCAGTCTCGTCAATTCCATGATCCGAAACTGGAGCAAGAGCAGGATTAAGCGCAGGAGCAAGAAGAAGACCCTTCGCGCCAGTCGGCCAGGGTGTTACCCCTTTTTGTGAAACTTCCGCATCCCCAAAAGAAGGCCCCCGGCGAACCCTTTCGGGATGCGCCGGGGGCCATGAACGTTTCAACCGGGTAACGGCCCCGGTATTACTACTTCCTGAATCTGGACATGGACATCAGCGCCATGACACTCAGGCCGAACAGGAACAGGTCGCCGAACGACTTGCCCAGGCTCTTCATCGTGAACGCGCTCTTGTTCATGTTGCACGAGCAACCGCAGCCGTCATCCTCCGGACCCGTGGAAACCGTCAGGTTCACCGTGGAGCCCAGTGTGACTTCCACGCCCGCGGCGGGAGCCTGGCTGATGACCATGCCCGCCGCCACCGTCGCGCTTGCCTCTTCGGTAATCTGCACCACCAGTCCGGCCGCCGTGAGGGCCGCCTGTGCCTCCTCAACGGTCATTCCCGCCACGCCGGGCACCGTCACCCGCACCACGCACGGCCCCGTGGAAACCGCAAGGGCCACGGTGCTGCCGTATGCCGCCTGTGCTCCGGCTGCCGGGGTCTGGCTGATGACCAGGCCCGCTGCAACGGTGTTGCTGCACTGCCGCGTCACGGCTCCGGAAACCAGATTTGCGCCTTCGAGCGCGGCCTCTGCCGCCGACTGGGTCTGTCCCACAACGTCCGGCACGGTCACATCGCAGGTCCCGGTGGACACAACCAGCGCCACCGTGCTGCCAAACGGCGTCTCCAGGCCCGCCGCCGGGGTCTGGCTGATGACCAGGCCCGCCGCAACGGTGTTGCTGCACTGCTGCGTTATCGCCCCAGTCCAGAGGTCTGCACCGCTGAGCGCGGCGCCCGCCGCCGACTGGGTCAGGCCGACCACGTTCGGCACCGTCACATTGCAGTTCCCGGACGATACCACCAGGGCCACGGCACTGCCGAATGCCGCCTGGTTGCCCGCCGTCGGGGTCTGGCTGAGAACCAGCCCGGCCGCGACGGTGTTGCTGCACTGCTCGGTCACGGTGCCCGCCGTCAGGTTCGCGGCGGTGAGCGCGTCGCCCGCCGCCGACTGGGTCAAGCCGACCACGTACGGCACGGTCACGCCGCACGGGCCGGTGGACACCACCAGCGCCACGGCGCTGCCGAATGCCGCCTGGCTGCCCGCCGTCGGGGTCTGGCTGATGACCAGTCCGGCCGCGACGGTATCGCTGCACTGCTGCGTCACCGTGCCTGGTGTCAGGTTTGCGCCTGCAAGTGCGGCTTCCGCCGCTGCCTGCGAGAGGCCCGCCACGTTGGGCACGGTCACCGGGCAGGGACCGGTGGACACGACCAGCGCCACGGCGCTGCCGGCGGGTGCCTGTTCACCCGCGGACGGGGTCTGGCTGATGACCAGCCCTGCTGCAACGGTGTCGCTGCACTGCTGCGTCACGGCGCCCGTTGTCAGGTTTGCGCCTGCAAGCGAGGCCTCCGCCGCTGCCTGCGAGAGGCCCGCCACGTTGGGCACGGTCACCGGGCACGGGCCTGTGGACACCACCAGCGCCACGGCGCTGCCGACGGGTGCCTGTTCACCCGCGGACGGGGTCTGGCTGATGACCAGCCCTGCCGCAAC
>CALDSM010000797.1 GCA_937923585.1 uncultured bacterium | reverse complement strand
GGTGTTGGCCGCTCAGGGCAGCCGCATCCAAATCCCAGTTAATCCGCCAGATCTGCCGGTGAGAATGCATAAGGTCCCACCTTTCCGGCCCGTTTCGTTCTTGTGCTCGTTATCGTCATCGTCATCGTAATCGCTCCCATCGTCCGGCATCCGCTGATCATGGCTCCTGAAAATACAGCTTTCCTGGCGCGCTGGCTCTTCTTGGAGGCATGAAGATGCATCCGCGGCCTTTGATGACAATGACGATGACGAGCACGAGCAAAAGGCATGGTTACTACCGCAAGTGGCGAAGCTGCGGCAAGACTCGAATTCTGGACTCTTGCAGAATTGGATGCGTTCGCCCATGTGGCTGGACTCCATTCATTGCGTTGTGCGCCGCGTTTGCATACCATGTCCGCCTGGCAACTTTGGGAGTCACGAAAATGGTGCTCAAGGGTCTTCTTCCCGTCACACAGGCCACTCTTGTCGTTGCTGTCGTGGTGCTGGCCGCGGCGCACGGCACACTCGCGGAGGCAGCGTCCGGAGCCGCCTGGCAGAAGACCGTTGGCGATTGGCGTCTGGAATTCAACGGGGAAGGCACGGTGCTGGCGTGCCGGCACGCGGCCGCAGGTGCCGAGGTAATGGGAGGCATTTCCTTCCTCGCCGTGAATGAAGGGGGAAAGGAGGAGGCATGGCGGGTGGTGCTGCCCCGTGATTCCGCAAAGGAACGGCTCTCGCTGCTGGACATGCAGGGCAATGTCCAGGGGTACGTGGTCTTCTCCGGTTCAGGGGATGCATTGGACATTCAGGTCGTCCACAGGACGGCCCAGAACTACAGGGGCGAACTGCGATGGGACGCGTCCGTCCGCGTCGCCGCCGGTGCATTTGCCTGCCGGACCCGGCCTTTGCCGGGATCTCGCGTTGTTCAAATGGCATCGGGGAGTGCGGACAGCCTTCTCAATGACTCGCTGTTTGACCCGGCTTCCGACACGGTCCTCCGCTTTCGGGGAAAAAGCGTATGCATCACGTCGCAGGTCGGCGGTGGGGGAAACGCCGAGTTTAACGCAGCGATTTCGGCGCAGATAGCCGAACCGGCACAGTCGTCCGTCGGCGTCGAAGTGGTTCGGCATTACTACCGTGACCGCTACGTGCCGTACTACCGTCCCATGGACAGGAAACGCTGCCCTGCCGCCCCGACGGGCTGGATGTCGTGGAATGTGTACTTCGACACGGCGGGAGAGAGGGAGAGCCTCGAAGAGGCGCGTGTTGCGGCGCAGTACCTGAAGCCGTACGGGATGGAGATCTTTTCCATCGAGTCCTGGCAGGACAATTCACCCGAACTGCCCGTGTCAAAATTCCATAATCTGACGCTGCGTCCCGACCCGAACAAATTCCCCAGTGGAATGAAGTGGCTGGCCGATGAAATCCGCAAACTTGGGTTCAAGCCGGGCATTTGGACCGTCCCGTTCGGCACGGGCGACCCGGCCTTCCATGAAGCGCACAGGGACTGGTTCCTGCACCATCCGGACGGAAGTCCCATGCAGAACTGGTGCGGCCTGTATGTCCTTGACCCGTCGCAGGAGGCGGTGCGCCGCCACATGGAAGAGACACACAGAACCATGTCCCGGGACTGGGGGTATGAGTACTTCAAGATTGACGGCATGTCCGGGCGGGGTCCGGGATACTCGGCCCACTTCTATGAGCGCGGCGATGTCCGCGCCGCCTTCAAGGAACCCGCGGAGGACCCGTTCAGGCTTTGTGTGGAGGCATTGCGGCGCGGAATCGGTCCGGACAGCATCTGGCTGGCCTGTCAGGGACACTACACCGGGCCGGAGGTCGGATTTGCCGATGCGGGCCGCATCGGCGCCGACATTGTGGCGCACCGCCGCCCGCCCGATTGGAACAACTACTCCAACCAGGCGCGCACCACGCTCAACCAACTCTTCGTGAACAACATCGTCTGGTACGGGGACCCGGACACGCTGCTGGTGGGGACCGCGAACCCCGTCGAGACGGTCCGCCTTGCGGCGAGCGTGGTGGCCCTTTCAGGACAGGCCATGTTCGCCGGGGACAAGCTCGCGGAGCTTCCCCCAGACCGCATGCGCCTGCTGCAGCAGTGTCTGCCCGTTTGCGATGTGCGCCCCCTGGACCTCTTCCCCATTTTTGACATGGTGCCCGTGTGGGACTTGAAGGTCCGGCGCCCCTTCGGCGCATGGGACGTGGTCTCCCTCTTCAATTGGGGTTCGGAGGAGGCGGAGGTCGGCGTTGAACTTGACGAACTCGGTCTTGATTCAAGGCAGCCGTACCTTGTCTATGACTGCTGGAACCGGGTGCTGCGCCGCGGTGTGGGTGACCGGCTTGCCGCCACCGTGCCGGGACAGGGAAACGCATTGCTGGCCTTGCA
>CALDSM010000796.1 GCA_937923585.1 uncultured bacterium | reverse complement strand
GCGGGAGGTTGCCGTGCACGGCTGCGGCTGCCGACCGGGCCGGGGCGCGAAAGACGCGCTCCGCCGGGTGGACACCCTGCTCAGGGACGGTCACCGGCACGTGGTGGACGCGGACATCAAGGCGTACTTCGACAGCATCCCGAAGGAGGCGCTCATGGCGCGGGTGCGCGAACGGGTCGCGGACGGGCGGGTTCTTGGCCTGCTGGAGCAGTATCTGAGCCAGCCGGTGATGGAGCCGCTCAAGACGTGGACGCCGGACGCGGGCACGCCGCAGGGGGCGGTGATCAGCCCTCTGCTGGCCAATCTCTACCTCAACCCGCTGGACCACCTGATGGCCCGGTCAGGGGTGGAGATGGTGCGCTACGCGGACGACTTTGTGATGCTGTGCAGGAGCCGGGAGCAGGCGGAGTCAGCCTTGGAGGCTGTCCGCGCATGGATGGAAAAGGCGGGACTGACGCTTCATCCGGACAAGACGCGGGTGGTGTCCATGGACGAGAACGGCAGCCACTTCGAGTTTCTGGGCTACCGCTTCGTGCGGGACAAGAACCGGGACTACCGGTTCCCACGTCCCAAGAGCAAGAAGAAGCTGCGGGACGCCCTGCGTCCCCTTATCCGCCGGAGCAACGGCAACAGCCTTGAGAGAATCATCGCCCACATCAACCCGATGCTCCGGGGCTGGTATGAATACTTCATGCACGCCCACCGCACCGTGTTCCCGGAAATAGACGGCTGGGTCCGCATGCGCCTGCGCTCCATACTGCGCAAGCGTCACCGCGGCAAAGGCCGGGGCCGGGGACGCGACCATCAGAGGTGGCCAAACGCCTACTTTGCCGGGCATGGGCTGTTCTGCCTGACGACAGCCCATGCACTGGCCGTTCAGTCCCCTACGGGGTAACACCATCAACCGGAGAGCCGTGTGCGGGAGATCCGCACGCACGGTTCGGAGGGAGGGGGGGCCGGACATCCGACCCTCCCTACCCCTATCGGAAGCGGGACGCCCGCATACTGAACCGGGCCACCACCGCATCCAACGAGTCCAGCACGGCCAGCAACTGCACCTCTTCTTTTGTGGCCACGGTTCAGACCAACCACGGCCAGGCCCTTCTCCTCTTGGGCCGGCACGACAAGGCAAAGGCCGCGCACCTCCAATGCGCAATGGAGGACCTCGCAGATGGAAAGGCCTTCGCGCAGGCCGTGCTGAAAGGCTTCGGCGCCCTGGGGGAGTCCGGGGTCACCCGTCCCGACATGGCCAACATTCGCAGGCTGCTGAGGGGGGAAGGATCTTGCCGCGCGTCGAGAGCAGCGCACTCTTTGGCGGGGATGCGCGCCGTCACTGTGATCTCCTGCCGGAGCCTCTTGGGGCCGCCCCATCCCATGGGTGAACGGCGCCTTTCATTTGGCCGGCGCGTCGGGCGGGAATCCGCAGGACTCGTGCGCACACGGACACCCTGGGGCAATCTTCGGTCCGGCGGGCAGCGGTCGCATGCCCTATTGACATGTCGGACGCGACTGGTATATTGTCACACGCGAAATGGGAAGCTGGGCGGGGGCGTTTTTTGTCTGAGTCAGGCTGGTGCGCAGGCTTGGGGGGGCCGGCGGTGTTGTACTGGGATTAATCATGTAAATGACGGCAGGGGAACTCCAGAAGTACCGGAGTCTTGGCGACGGGGAGCTTGTCGAGGCCATT
>CALDSM010000795.1 GCA_937923585.1 uncultured bacterium | reverse complement strand
ACCACCGAGATCTACACTCTTTCCCTACACGACGCTCTTCCGATCTCACCACCAATTTCCTGTGGTGCATGTTCCTCAACTGGAAGAACGCAAGCTTCAAGGACTATGTGAGCGCGCCTGCGGGTGTGTCCATCGGTGTAAACTACCTGTTCAGCGCCATTGCGGGTGTCACGTGGTACCTCCAGTTTTTCTTTTACGGCATGGGCACTACCAAGATGGGGGCCTATGACTTCTCCAGTTGGACGCTGCATATGGCGTTCATCATCGTGTTCGGCAACCTGTGGGGCATCGCACTCAAGGAGTGGTTCGGCACGAAGCAGAGAACGCAGCTCATCATCGCCGCGGGAATTACGGTGTTGATCCTTTCGACTGTTGTCGTGGGTTGGGGCAATTACCTCGGTCTGCCCGCGAAATAGACACATACGACTGTAACAGGCACCGTCATTGCGAGCGAAGCGCGGCAATCTCGAACTCGCGATAACCCAGACCTTGGGATAAGGTTCCAAGAGATTGCCGCGCTTCGCTCGCAATGACGAGGCAAAGAATCTGGTAGAACACGGAAAGGAGCGGTCATGCTGGCAGGGGCTTCAAGCGGTCCGGCGACTTCGGACAACGTGCAGTACCGGATGGGCTACGTCTGGACCATCTGTGTGGTCGCGGCGCTGGGCGGGCTGCTCTTCGGCTGGGACTGGGTGGTCATCGGCGGCGCCAAGCCGTTTTTTGAACGCTACTTTGAACTGACCAGCGAGGCGGCCAAGGGGTGGGCCAACAGTTGCGCGCTCATCGGGTGCCTGTTCGGCGCGCTGCTGGCCGGCGCGCTGAGCGACCGTTTCGGCCGCAAGCGGCTGCTCCTGCTGTCGGCATGCATGTTCGTGGTGACCTCCATCGGCAACGGAATGGCCACCAACTTCAGTGTGTTCGTGGCGTGGCGCATGCTCGGCGGCGTGGCCATCGGCCTGGCGTCCAACCTGTCGCCCATGTACATCGCCGAGGTGGCCCCGGCGGCGGTGCGCGGGCGGCTCGTGGCCATCAACCAGCTTACCATCGTGCTCGGGATTTTGTTCGCCCAGTACATCAACTGGTTTCTCGTGCGCAACCTCCCACAGGGCGCCACCGACGAGTTCATCCGCAATTCCTGGTTTGGCCAGCAGGGCTGGCGCTGGATGTTCGGCCTGACGGCCCTGCCCGCGGCGCTGTTCTTTCTGGGAATGCTGTTTGTGCCCGAGAGCCCGCGCTGGCTGGCCAAGAACGGGAAGAACGACCGCGCCCGTTCCATACTCTCGCGCATCGGCGGCGACGCCTACGCCAACAACGCCATCGCGGACATTCAAAGCACGCTGGTGAACGAGGTGGGCAGGGTCAATTACCGCGACCTGCTCGAACCGCGCATGCGCAAGGCGCTGGCGCTGGGGGTGGTTCTGGCCGTGCTCCAGCAGTGGTGCGGCATCAATGTCATCTTCAACTACGCCGAGGAAATCTTCCGCGCCGCCGGTTACGACATCTCCACCGTGCTTCAGAACATCGCCTGGACCGGTTCGGTGAATCTGGCGTTCACCTTTGTTGCGCTCGGACTGGTGGACCGCCGGGGACGCCGCCCGCTCATGCTGTTCGGCTTCGCAGGGCTCGCGGCGATCTATGTGGTCATGGGCGGCTGTTATTTCATGGGCGTGCAAGGACTGCCGATGCTGCTGCTCGTGCTTGCCGCCATCGCCTGCTACTCCATGTCGCTGGCGCCGGTGACATGGGTGGTCATCTCGGAGATCTTTCCCAACCGCATCCGCGGCGCGGCAATGGCCGTGGCGGTGGCTGCGCTGTGGGTCGCCTGCTTCATCCTCACCTACACATTCCCGCTGCTGAACGCCACCCTCGGCGCGGCGGGCACTTTCCTGCTTTACGCCGCTGTCTGCCTTTTCGGGCTCGTCTACGTTTTCATAAAGCTGCCCGAAACCAAGGGCAAGACGCTGGAAGAAATCGAACGCGAACTGGTGGACTGACCAAACAACCGCTTTCGTGACATGAAAACGGGGGAGAGTCGCATGCCGTGAACGCCAACCGCTTGCGCAAGACGATTCTCATACTGTTTCTGCTCGCCTCGCTGGGAGCACTGGGCTGTGTCACGGCTTTCTTCTGGCATCCTGTGGGAAACGGCCCCGCCGGGCCGCCGGTGCCCAGGGAAGTCTTTGCGCAGCCGTGGACCGCGCGGCCCGTGGTGCTGTTTGGGATCGGCGACAGTGTAACCAAGGGTTTTGGCGCCAAACCCGGTCATTCCTATTTTGAGAAGCTGGCGGCCAATCCCCCGGACGAGTTCGATGACATGCGGGGACTCTGCCTTGGGACCGTCTTGCCAAATCTGACGTCGGAAAACCATGCCGTCAGCGGAAGCACTTCCATACATTGCCTGAAAGACCAGCTCGGCGCACTCGCGCCGCATGATCCGAAGGTGTTCGGAGTGGTTGTCTTGACGACCGGCGGCAACGACATCATCCACCTCTATGGACGTGTCCCGCCAAGCGAGGGGGCCATGTATGGCGCCACTCTGGAAGCGGCCCAACCATGGATTGAAAACTACGACAGACGCCTCGACGAGATCATCGCCGCCGTCAAGTCCGTCTTTCCTGGCGGTTGCCACATCTTCATGGCCAACATTTACGACCCGTCCGACGGCATCGGTCACCCGGAAATCGTCGGTCTGCCGAAATGGCCCGACATGCTCAAGATACTGGACGCCTACAATGCCTGCATCGTCCGCTGCGCCGAACGCCACAAGGATGCGGTGACACTCGTGGACATGCACGGCCTATTCCTCGGCCACGGCGTCACCTGCCGGTGGTTCTGGACCGCACACTACGACCGCAAGGACCCGCACTACTGGTATTACCCCAACATTGAGGACCCCAACGACCGGGGGTATGACGCCCTGCGGCGCCTGTTCCTCCGCGAGATGGTTGAGACGCTGCCAGGGCTGTTCAAGAAGCCGACGGCTTGACAGAACCCACTCCATACCTTACAATTAGGTATGGATTCATTTCTGGAAAGTATGTACGTGTTTGGGAGCAAATCATGAAAGCCGTGGTAGCTGATCGGGGTCAGGTAACCATACCCAAGCCTCTTCGTGACAGGCTTGGGATAGGACCCCGTACTATTCTCGATTTTCACGAAGAGAACGGGCGATTAGTGGCGGAGAAGGCAGTTCAGACGGATGCGCTCAGCCGGATCTACGGATGCCTCTCTCTAGAGAAGAGCACCGACGAAATCATCGCCGATATGAGAGGGTATCCTTGATCACGGCGGTAGATACCAATGTGCTGGTTGACATTCTTCGTGCGGATCCCCATTTTGGTCCGTCCGCGCTGGACGCTCTTCGGCGCTGCACTCAGGAAGGTCGGGTTGTGGCATGCGATGTGGTATGGGCCGAGCTCACTGCCTTCTTTCCCTCGAAGAAGTCCTTTGAAGACGCACTGACTGACCTTCCGATTGTTTTTTCGCCCGTTGACTTGACAGCGGCAACTCTGACAGGGGAAATGTGGCGGCAATATCATGGAGAGGGCGGGGATAGAAGGCGCGTAATCGCGGACTTTCTCATCGGAGCGCATGCCATGACCCAGGCTGACCGTTTGTTGACACGAGACCATGGCTTCTATCGGAAATACTTCAAGAAACTCCAAGTACTCGAACCTTCCTCCTGAGGACGGTGGCCCATCACTCCGCACGCACCAGTTTCAGGTCGGGCAATGCCAGGTTCTCCGGCAGGTCTATCACGGGTTCATGCGCGCCGTGAACGTATAGCGTTCCCTTGATGTTGGCGAGCGTCTGGGCATCCTGGCGGCGGATGACGCGCACCGCGGGTTGGTCCGTGGCGGTGTACACGTGGCAGTCCTCGAATTCCACGCCGCCGAAGGAAACCGTGTCCTTTGTCCGCCGAACGCCGAATATGACGGGCGTGGCCTCGCGGCCCTTGTCGTCGGTGCCGCCCTTGAAGGAACAGTGCGTGAACTTCACCGTGGCGCCGTCCGCCCCCTTGTCGTAGACCTGCACCGCCGGACGGCGCGTGGCTTCCGCCACACAGTTCTTGAACTCGATCGTGCCTTTCGGGCCGTCGGGCGTGAGCGCGCCGACGACCATCCCCTCCTCGGCGTTGCCCCGCGCCACGCAATCCTCAAACAGTATGGAGATGGGTTCGGGTTTGCCGTCGTTCATGGCATTAAGATAGATGTCCATTCCCGGCCCGGCATTGTTGTCGAACTGGCAGCGCCGGACGACGCAGTTTGCCAGACGCTCATCCGGGCCGTTGGGCTCAAAGTCAATCCCTGCCTGCGGTGGGGTGCCCTTGGTGCCGCTGAACACGCAGTTCTCAATCAGCAGGTTGACCGCGCTGATGACGCTGATACCCTGGCGGTGGTGATCCACGCAAACCACGTCTCGGATGGTAATGTTCTCGCACCACGGGTTCGCGCCGCCTTTGGCGCCCACATAGATGCCGTCACCGCCGCTGCTTTCCATGCGCAGTCCGGCCACGGTAACGTTAATACAGGCGCCCAAATCCAGCGTCATGCGCCATTCGGCCCGCTTGTATTCCTTGCTCTGATAATCGGGCTTGTTCATCTTGAACGTTGCGCCGTAACCCAGCAGGGTGAGGTTCTTCACGCCGCTGGCGGAGAACAAGGAGTCGCCGCCGCCCTTGAACTCGCCCTTCTTTGCGCGGATGACCACGCCGGGCTCAAACACGATTTCCTGGTCGCCGACGAGTGTCATGGGCCGTACAATCCACTCTTGGCCGGTGTAAGGCACAATCAGCCGTTTTGCGCCAGAGTTGATCGCCGCCTGGAGCGTGTCGGTCACGTCCTCCGCGTTGAATCCCCACCAGGCTGCGTTGGCCTCCGTCCGCGCACCCGACGCCACCTCGGCGACGGCTGCAGGATTGGCCCAGGTGAAGGCCGGATCTTCCGCGATGCACGGCACGGCCAGCACGGCCGCAAGGCAAGCCAAAAGTGTTCCGATATTCAGTGTCGTTTTCATGGTCAGTTCCCCGTGTTTTCGCCGTGGCACTCATTGCCCGCATCAGTATAAGATAACATCCGCGCCAGTGGGCAGACCATCCGCCCTGGAGAAAGGTTTCACATGGCAATGCGCGCGTCCTTGAGCCGCCGAAGTTTCCTCGCCGCCGCGGGCGGCATCGCTGTCGCCTCCACGTTCAACATCGGTCATGCGCGCGCCGCAAGCGGGGGAGACCGGCCCCATATCCTGTTCCTGATGGCGGACCAGTTTCGGGGAGACTGTCTCGGTGCGGACGGCCACCCCGTGGTGAAGACGCCGAACCTTGACGCCATCGCTCACGATGGCATTCGCTTCTCCCGCGCCTATTCCTGCACGCCCACCTGCACGCCCGCACGGGCCGCGCTGCTTACGGGCCTGGGCCCGTGGCGCAACGGCATGCTCGGTTACGGCAAAGTGGCAGAGAGGTATCCCGTTGAAATGCCGCGTGTCATGGCGGAAGCGGGTTATTACGCCATGGGCATCGGCAAGATGCATTTCCACCCGCAGCGCGGCGGCCACGGTTTCCACGACATGATTCTGGACGAATCGAGCCGGGCGGAAA
>CALDSM010000794.1 GCA_937923585.1 uncultured bacterium | reverse complement strand
ACGAGATCTGATCGTGACTGGAGTTCAGACGTGTGCTCTTCCGATCTATTGAATATTGCCGATGCCCCCCTTTTCGACAGGGGTACACTTCCAGGCCCAGTGGCTGAACTGGGAGTCCACCGACACGCCAACCACCTGCACGCCGCGCTCTTCAAACTCCTTCAGACGCTTGTTGAATGCAATGATTTCGGACGGGCACACAAAAGTGAAGTCAAGGGGGTAGAAGAACAGCAGCACATACTTGCCGCGGTAGTCGGACAGTTGAAACTTGTCGTTGAACGTGTTGTCGGGCATTACGGCCGTGGCTTTGAATTCCGGCGCAGCCTGCGTTACCTGTACGGACATGAAACTCTCTCCTTCTTCTCATGGTTTTGGGCTTGCAATTGCACTGTATCCTCCGAGGCCGCTCAAGACAGTCTTAAGACTACTCAGAGAACCGCTAATGCAAGTCTTAACCAATAAGGAGGGTGGAGTATTCCCCGTCAGACGTCCTGGGATCAGGTGGCGGCAGGCGCGGCCCCACCGGCACCGGCACCCGGTGTGCGCGCGGCGAGTTCGCGGTCCAGCAGGAAGAGTCCGCCCGGCGCGTCCTTTACCATCTTCATCTGCGCGACAATCTCGCTCGTGTTAGCCTCTTCCTCAACCTGTTCATTGACGAACCAGTCCAGGAACTGCATGGTGGCCGGGTCTTTCGACTCCTGGGCCTTCGCGTACAGCTTGTTGATGCACTCCGTGATGTGGCACTCGTGCTTGTAGGCCGCCTCCCATGCGGCTAGCGGACTCTTCCAGTCCGACTTGGGACCGTTGATCGCCTTCAGCGTGACCCTCGCATTGCGCGCAACCAGGTATTCAAAAAACTTCTGCGCGTGCCCAAGTTCCTCCTGCACCTGAATGCGCATCCACTTCGCCGCGCCCTTCAGGTTGATCTCCTCGAAGTAGTTGACCATGGCAACGTAAAGATACGCGGAATAGAGTTCCTCGTTAATCTGCGCGTTGATGGCGTTTTGGATCTCGGGCTTCATCATGGGTCAATCCTCCAGTTCAGTATCCGTCACTATTACGCGCGGGAAAGGTGCGATCATACCGGGCGCCTCCTTCCCGTTTCCAGAGTCTTCGTCCGTCTTGTTCCGGCACGCCGGGCACACGCCGTCGAATTCCATGCGCCAGCCCATCACGGCGTAGTTGCTTTCCAGCACGCGCGGATTGTCTATTCCCGCCACCGCGCTCACGGGGAGGTCGTCCAAGTCCCCGCAAAGGACACACCGGATGTGGTAATGCGGACTAATATCACCGTCATAGCGGCACTGGCCCCCGGCCAGGTCCAGCCGGAGGGCAAGCCCCGTGTTGACCAGCACGTCCAGGTTGCGGTAGACGGTGCCCAGGCTGATGTTGGGCATCTTCTGCCGGACCACGCCAAACAGGTAGTCCGCTGAAGGATGATTCTTCAGCCGCTTGAGTTCGTCCAGCACCAACCGGCGCTGTCGGGTCATTCGTTTCGGTATCGCTGGAACCATCATGACAAACACCCCATGTAGGGCCGTACAACAAAACATGAATGTAACATCCCACCAGCCCGGACGCAAGTTGGCTGGTCCGGCGCACGGGCATCCCGGCGCGCTTTTCCGCCGTTCGGCTCGCGCGCGAAGTTCAATGTCCCCGATTGGCAGGGAATTTCCACCCTACTTCACTGCGGCAGTCTTGGATGCCGCTTTTTTGCAGGGGCCTGACTTCTTCACGGGCGCCGTGGCAAGACCCGGGCGAAGATCGTAAAAGTACCGCACTGCCTCCAGCAGATTGCCCAATGCTTCGCGGGTGCAGTCATTCATTTCAACCCCATCCGCCGCAGCCTTGGCACAGAAGCCCTCCCACTCTTCATGGCCCCAGATACCTTTTTGGGAAACCACAAAGTCGGTGGCACGTTTGGCCAGTTTCTGAGCAGGATGCTCACAAGCCATCTGGGAACTCCGTGCCGCGGCATCTCCGGGGGGCACCCCGGTTGGCCGCTGTTCTCTTGTTGGACGGTTCGACAGGCAAAGTTTTACTCTTAACTTTGATTAGGAAAACCTTGAGAAAGTTCCCCCTATTCCCGGAATCTTTCCCAATAACCCCCTTTCCCGCCGTTCAGCGTCGCGCCCATGCCTCCAGGAGCACCAAGGCCCATAGGTGCCAAGTGTAATCACGCCTGCCACTTAGGTGCTCCTCCCACATGGAGCGTACGTTGCCCGGATTAAACCAACCGCGCCCGGCCACGGACGCTTCAGAAAGCGTGTCCTCGACAATTCCGCGGAGCGCACCGGTCAGCCACACCCCCATGGGCGGGTTGAATCCCAGTTTGCCCCTGCGCAGCACCTCCCCGGGAAGCCTACCCGCCATGGATTCCCGCAGCAATTTCTTCGTGGTTCCGCCCTGAATCTTCCGGGAGGCGGGCACTGCGGCCATGGTCTCGACCATGGCGCGGTCGGCAAAGGGAACGCGCACTTCCAGCCCGTGGGCCATGCTCATCCGATCCCCGTACTGGAGGACGTTGTTCGGCAAAAAGGTATGCAAGTCCACATACATGGCCCGCGCCGCCGGGTCACATTCGCCGGATTCTGTCGCCCATTGCCTGATCGGTTCCCAGGCGTCCCGCCCGGCCAGTGCCGCCCCTAAGTCGCCGCCAAAGAGAAGCCTTTTCTGAACCGGCGTAAAGGTGCTCAGCCAAAGGGGATAGACATCGCACTCATCAAGAAGCCCCGCCGAGGAGAACTCGCGGGCACGCCGGAAGAAATGCCGTCCGTCGTGCGCTTCCGGAACCAGCCGGAGCATCCGGTCCCCCACGACTCTGGCAAAGCGAGGAACTCTCCGCCAAGACTCCATCAGACGAACGCCCTGATACCGGGGATATCCGCCAAAACACTCATCTCCCCCGTCCCCCGAAAGCACGACCGTCACATGCCGCCGCACCAACCCGCAAATGGCATGGGTCAGCAGCGCCGTCGGATTGGCAAAGGGCTCGTCAAAGCCGGTAAGCACGGTCTCCACCGCCGTGCTCGGGTCAATGTGCGCCTCCAACGCATGATGACGGGTCCCGATGACCTCCGAAAGGTGGCGGGCCTCGGCTGTTTCATCATATTGGCGGCCCTCCGCACCAAACCCCACCGTGAACGTCTCCGGCACGGTCCCCCGGTCGGCCATGCAGCGCACGATGGTGGCCGAATCCAGGCCACCGCTCAGAAATGCTCCCACGGGGACATCCGCAACCAGATGGCTCGCCACCAGGGCATCCAAACAGGCGCTCAGGTCTGTTGTTTGCTGGGTTTCGCGCCGTTTGGCGACTTCTTCCGCCAGATGCCAATAGCGGCGAACGGTCATATGCCCCTGTTTCCACGTGGCGCAATGGCCCGGGGGAAGCTGGCGTATGCCCCTGTAGAAGGTGCGCGGTGGCATGGTATACAGATAGGTCAGGTAGTCGTCCATGGCCTCCAGATCAAGGCCAAGGTCCACTTGCGGGCAGACCCGCAGCGACTTGATTTCCGAGGCAAAGTACAGAGCCCCCCCGGACTCCGCGAAGTACAACGGCTTGATCCCCAGCGCATCGCGCGCCATGAACAGCGTCTGCCGGACCGTGTCCCACAGGGCAAAAGCGAACATGCCCCCCAAACGGTCCAGGCAGCCCTCCCCCCACGCGGCATACGCGGCCAGAAGCACCTCCGTGTCGCTGTTCGTGGCGAAAGAATGCCCCAACCCGCGCAACTGCGCGCGCAACTCCCGGTAGTTGTAGATCTCCCCGTTGAACACCACCCAGTATCTGCCCTCCCCGTAAGGCATGGGCTGCTGACCGGTGCCCAGGTCAATAATGCTCAGGCGGCGATGGCCCAGTGAAACGGCTTCACCCAGGTGAAATCCCCCGGCATCAGGACCACGGTGCGCAAGCAGATTCGTCATGCTCCGGACCAGTTCCCCGTCACAGCGCCCGGCAATGCCCGCAATGCCACACATGGGCTACCGCGCCTCCAGCGCGGCAATGGCGTCCAGCAGCACCTTTTCTTCGCGCTGCCAGTGGTACTTCTCCTCAATAATCCGCCGCCCATT
>CALDSM010000793.1 GCA_937923585.1 uncultured bacterium | reverse complement strand
GACCACCGAGATCTACACTCTTTCCCTACACGACGCTCTTCCGATCTGTTCGCAGCACCGGCTGCGCCGGCATGGCCCCCTCATAAACCCCGTCCGAATAGGCCACGCGCACACGGTGCTCCGTGGGAGCCTGCGCGTCCGCGCCCGCGCGCGGAACACCCTCAACCTTCACCGTGCCGCCTTCGCGGCGGCATGATGTCACGTCCAGGTCGGACTCGATGCTGACGGGGTCTTCCGCCGTTGCGGCCCGCAGCGCGATCAGCGGCGCGGGTGTTTCGTCCAGCGCGGTTTCAACATGCGTGCGCCCGTCCTGGCGCGCGTAGTTGTACAGGGGCCGCACCGCGCCGGTCAGCGCGTCCCAGTATTCGGGGATGCCGTCCATACCGAAGGTATAGGCGCCGCGTTCGCCGCGCGCCGCCGGGGTCTCCCACAGTTTGCGCTGGTTGATCTCAAAGCGCGCCTTGCCGTTGCCCGCCGTGCCGGTGTCGGACAGGACAAAATAGACATCCCTGTCGCCAATGCGGCGATGCAGGACGGGGTTCTGTTCCTGCACGTCGCGGGGCAGCTTCGCCAGCACTTCCGCGGCCGTCCGGCTTGGGTCGTCCAAACGCACTGACTTGGCCAGCAGTGCCTGCGCGGCCTCGCCGAAGGCGGCGTCCGTCAGAATTTGGTCCGCCGGCCACTCCGGCGCTTCCCCCGCGACAACGACCAAACCGCCGGATGCGGCAAAGGCGCTCAATTTGTCCATCGCCACGGCACCCAGCACCCGAGCCGAGGGCAGCACGATGCCGCGCAGTTCCATCCCGCTCACCTTTAACACGCCGCCCGCCGTTTCCGCCCGGGCCAGCGAGTCCTCGTCCATCACCAGATAGTCCAACTGTTCCGCGCGCAGCGATTCCTGGCATTTCCAGTACACATCGGAGCAGCGCTCCGCGGCGGGATTGTCCGTGAACCCCTGGCAGGCATGCACCGTCGAAGTCGGCCGCAGCACGGCCAGACTGGTGACATGGGTGCCCTGTGAAAGGACATAGGATAACCGCGACACGTAATCGGCCAGCACGGGGTAGTCCGCGAAGTAAGGCTGGCGCCAGCCGGTGTCGGGCGGGGCCCATTCCCAGTAGGAGCCGTGGATCGAATAGTAGATGGCATGCGGATTGAACAGCGTGCTGCCGTTCGCATAGAAAGGGTGCAGCAGCGTCGCGATTTCCTCCAGCGTCTGCCCCCATCCGCTCGAATGGAACCCTTCCAGCCACACCCGCGGCCGGTGATACAGGTCGGCAATGCCCTGGTGCGGCTTGGCGTCGCCGTCCATGTCATTGCCCGGCACCTGGTAATGGCGCATCGTCTTGAAGTAGTCCACGTACCGTTTGTCACCGCCCTGCGGGTCGGCGCTCCGGTGGCACTGGTCGTAACCGCACAGCATACCGTACCGCTCGTGCCAGTCGAACAGCGGCTTGAAGAACGCCTCCTCCAGCAGTGTTGCGGCGACATCGTTTGCGGCACAGCGGATTTGCACCGTGCCCGGCCCCGCGGGATCACCAAATCGATCCACCACGTCGTCGTACAGCGCGGGCAACCGTTCCATCAGGTCATACCCCGCCCGTGCGCGAAACGCCTCCCCCATTCGCTGCGAGAAGCGCGGCGTTTCCGGAAATTCATCCTGGAAGGAGCCCGCAATGCCCTTGCCCAGTTCCTTCTTGAACCGCTTCTCCATCTCCCCGTGCACCACGGACAGAAGCGCCTTGCAGGCCTCCGGGTTGGCATAGTCGAAACCGCCTAGCATCGTATAAAACAGCGACACGCGCCAGTTCCCGGCGGGCACGGCGAGTTTCAATGTGCTTCCCTGAATGCTTTCGGAGACATTGCGGCAGTTCTTCACGGCGACGCCCAGCGGTGCGGGCGCCTTCGACTCCATGCCGGTCACGGCGGTCCACGGCGGCGTGGACATGGCGCCCATCTCGTCCGCCTGCGCCCAGGCGGAGTCGTCAAACTCCGCCGTGGTCCATCCCGGCAGTTCCTCCCTGCTCATCTTGAACTGCGCGTCACTGACGATGCGCGCCGGCACAGTACCCCCGTCACCGCCGGAGAACACGACTTCGGCCAGCAGTGCGCCCTCGCCGCCCAGGTTCTCCCCCGTAACGGCCAGAACATTCCTGCCCGTTTTCAACAGCGGCGTAATGTCATACCGTTCCGCCCTGCTCCATCCCTCCTTGCCGTAAATGCTCTCCCGGCCAACCTCCGTCCCGTTGACATAGGCAACGTAGCCGTTGTCGCAGGTGACGTTCAGGTGCGCCTCATGCGGAACTGCGGGCAGGTCAAAGGTCCGCCGAAAATGGCGGTTCATCTTCTCATCCGGCGCGTAATAGTCCCAAATCCACTTGGCCGCGTCGCCGCTGTCGCCAACAAGTTCCGCGGTAAATGCGGACAACGCCGTGCCGCCCGGCGGCACGGCAAGTTCCACCTCCGCCGGACCGGTCACATCCTTGAGCTCCCGCTCCAGCGAAACGCCGCGAAACTCGGGATGGTCGCGCACCACGCGAGCCTGCAGGCTCGCTCCCGAAAAGCCAAGCTGATCATAAAACCAGATCCGCACCCCGGCTTTTTTGCCCTCCTCCACGGCTATGCGAAACAGATCCCACCATGCCTCCGTGAGAAACGGCGGCTCATCGGCATTGCTTCCGTAGAGCGGGCCGGAAGGGGCAAGATTGAGAATCATGGCGTTGTGGATGCCGCCCTTGGCGATCCTGCCCAGTTGCTCCCGCACCCCCTCCGACGTGATCGGGTCGGCGCTCCACCACCAGATCGGCACCGGCGAATATTCCGGCAACGGCTTGGCAAAACCGTCCCGGACCGCATCCGCCCCGGCGGCGGCACCCATCAGAACCAGAAGCAGAAACGGAAGCGGCAGGACGGCGCGTTTCATTGGCATTCTCCATGGGATGGGGACCGCGGCCTGTGTCCGGCGCGCGGGACTCCGGGACACCGGTTCATGCAGCCATGGTAGCACCTGTCTTCGGCAACTGTCCATCGCACGGCGACGCGGACGGCGGAAGCGTTCTGCCTGTTCGGGCACGCGAACCGTGGTGGGCGCCGCTGATGCGGTGTCTCCCTTGGTTGCGCCCGTGCCAACCCGCGTTATACGCTGTGACCAGTATAAGCATGTATTTCCCAAAGCCGTCATTTCGGAGGGAGATGCGCCTGTTGCGTTCCGAGGCAAACGATACACCCCGGGTTCTCTGCACGGGGGAAACGCCAACCAGCGGGGTTCCGGAAAACGGAACGGCCGGGCGGCTCCGGACGTGGAAGCTGTTCTTCGCGTGGGTCATTGTTCCGCCGATGCTGCTGTGCATGGGCGAACTGGGTTTGCGCATGGCGGGATACGGCGTGTCCATGCAACTGTTCGTCCATCGTGAACTGGATAATACGGACGTCTGCGAGACCAACACCGCATTCTACCAGCAGTTCTACACGGAGCCCTTCCGATACATGCCCGTGGAGTTCTCCATGCCGGCGAAAAAGGGGCCGGACACCTTCCGGGTCTTTGTCCTCGGAAGTTCGGCGGCACGTGGCGGACCGGTGCCGGACTTCTCCTTCTGGGGCATACTGGAGACCATGCTGCGCGCGGACCGGCATGCAGGCAGGGTCGAAGTCTACTGCGTCGCCATACCCGGAGCCAACTCGCACGTGATGCGCGCGGCGGCAAAAGCCTGTGCGGCATGCCGGCCGGACCTGTTTCTGGTCTACATGGGCAACAATGAACTGAACCCCTCCGTGGCCCAGCCGCTGGCATGGGATTGGCTGCCTCCGCGGCTGGCGCTGCATCTGCTTCATCTCAACGTTTCCCTGAATGACCTGCGAATCATGCAGTTGCTGCACGGCGCGATGGGTCCGGCCCGTTGGGTGAACCAGCGTGCCAACCCAGGCGTGCTTGACACGGAACGCGCCTATGCGTATTACCAGGCCAACGTAAACGACATCTGCGGATTCGCGAAAGATGCCGGCGCACGGGTAATCCTCTGCACGGTGGGAACACGCCTGCGTGAATGGGTTCCCGGGGAGAACCCCTGCGGCTTTTCGAGACACGGAGACAGAGCGGCTTTGGAATGAGGCCCGCGACAGCGGAAACGCGCTGAGGGGGCAGGGGCGCTTTCGGGAGGCGCTGGCCGCCTACCTCCGCGCCGCGGACATGGACGGCGGTAATGCGGGACTCGCCTGTGAAATCGCCTGCTGCCACTATGCGCTGGAAGAATTCGCCGAGGCACGCCCGTGGTTCATCCGTGCGCGCGAATCGGAAAGCAGGCACGACCGCGCCAGGAGCCGCATCAACGAAATCCTCCTCGGAATTGCCGCCACCCGCGCCCGCGACGGCGTCCATCTGGCGGACACGGGGCGGGCGCTTGCGGAAGCCAGTCCCCATGGCATTGAAGGACCGGAACTGTTTCTTGACCACGTGCATCCTTCTTTCGAGGGGAACTGCGTCCTTGCACGGTGCGTCCTGGAAACACTGGCGCGGGTCGAGCCCCGCCTCGGCATTCGTGTTCCCGCGATTTCAACGGAGGAATGCCGGCTGCGGCAGGCGATGACGCCGCCCGACCTTCGGGATCAATTGGCTATGGCGGTGCCGTCATATCAGTCTGCGGGAGGCCAACCCACAGACGGTCTGGAACATAAGATCGCCGGACTGGACGCACAGATCGGCGCGCAGGCCGAAGACATGCGGATCAAGGCCTACCGCCGTGCACTGGAGATTGACCCCGGAAATAATGCCGTCAGAACCAGGTATGTCCGGCTGCTCATGGACGGGAAGGACTGGACGAACGCCCTGGAACAGGGGAGGATTCTGGCCATAAACCTGCCGTTTTCGTGGGATGCCCACCGTCTTCTGGCACGGCTGCTGGCCGGGGCCGGGGAAAGAGAGCAGGCAATCGCCGCACTCCACCGGGCACTGGCCGTGCGCCCCGAGGACGCGGACGCACACATCGAACTGGGAAGACTGCTTCAGGAAGACCGGCCGGAAGCGGCGCGGGCCGCGTTTCGAACCTCATTCAGGCTAAGACCCGGCGCAAAGGCGCTGTATGAAACCGCCCGTGTGCTGCTCAGGCAGGGCGACGTCTCCGAGGCAGGCAGGCAACTCCGCCGGGGCTTGCGATTCAAACCAGGCAATGCCGCCGCTCTCGAAGAGTTCATCATCGCGCTCTCCCGGGAAGACCCAGCAGTCACAGGAACGCTGTGGGAAACCCTGAGAAGCGAAGCGCCGGACAGTGCCTCCGTCGCTGTTGCGTACGGGGCCGTCCGCGCGGCGGACTGCGGTCCTGCGCGCGCCCGCGAAGCATTGGCGGACGCCCTGCGCCTCGGGGGCTCGGACTGGAACGTTTGCGCCAAAGCGGGCGACGCCTATGTCCGCATCGGCGCCTGGTCCGATGCCGTCACCGCCTATGAACGCGCCGCCGCCCTCCATCCCGGAGCCAGGCGGCAGCGCCTCCTCATTGCGACGGGCTGCTGTAACGAGCAGGACGGCGACATTCCCGGAGCCATTGACGCATACACGCAGGCGCTGCTGGCGGATCCGTCAGACTGCGAGTCCTATTGGCGGCTTGACGCCGCATTTCCGAAGACCAGTCCGGACGCCTCGGCCGGGCTGTGGGAGGGAATTCGGGCACGGGTCCCGGAGAATGCGGTTCTGGATGTGCTCTGCGGCGAAAGCCTCGCCGCAGCCAACGTTTCGGATGCGGCCCGTGCACGGCTGGAGGCCGCGCTCCGTCTTGACGGCAACGACAGCAATGTGCTGGCCCATGCGGGCAATGCCTATGCATCCATGGCGGACTGGGCGCAGGCCGCGGCCTGCTATGAACGCGCGTTGGAGTTGAATCCGGGACTCGAATATGTGCGGCCGCGCCTGGAAGAGGCGCGCAGACGCGCGGCGGGAGTCTGAGCGTCGCCTGTTTCCGTTTCTTCCGCCCGTCCGGCCCGGCCGGCTTGAAGTCGGGGGGGACGTGCGGACATAGTAACATCCACATGCTGCAGGCACAGAAACAGGCACGATGAGAGAAGACCCGTTTTCACAGATATTGTTCCTTCTGTTCATCGCGGGGGTGTTGACGCTCGCCGCGACGCTGTTCCTGTACTATCGGCATTTGCTCCGCAAAGCCTGGTCTGATGTCGCCAGTGAACTGCGCCTGACCTATGACCATGTAAGCTACGGCCTGCCGCGCCGCCTCCCCCTGGTGTACCAACTGCGCCGCGGCAGGAACCGGTACGCATCAAACGTGTTCTCGGGCCGGTACAAAGGCTTTCACGCCTGCGTGTTCAACTACCATTACACGACCGGCGACAAGAACAGCAGGACGCACCATCACTCCAGCATTGCCATGCTCCGGCACGACGTGCAGACGCCCGAACTGCACGTCTACCCCCCGGACATCCACGAGAAAGTGGAGCACATGGCCGGCATAGACAAGATCGAAATTCAGACCGGCGACGAGGCCTTCTCCAAGGCGTTCACCGTGCTGTCGGCCGATGCGGAATTTGCCCGGGTCTTCTGCACGCCCGGCATGATGGAGTACCTGCTGCGCCATCCCGGCATGTCCGTCGAGATCGGTTCGGGCTGGCTCGCCACCTGCATCCGGCAGCGGCTCGTTCCCGACGACATTCAGCGCCGCATGGACCAGTTGCTCAAGATCCTGCGCTTCTGCCCCACGCTCAAGAACTGACCCGGGCCGCCTTTTGCCACCCCGTCATTGCGCAGACAGCAGCGGCGCAAGGCTCCCGGTTGGCCCTGACCGCGGCTAAGGCGCCAAGAGTTTGATGTAGTCGTTGTATACGGCGGAGTAGTTGTTCGCGCCGTCCAGGAACTGCACCCGCACCGTGTTGTAACCCGTCGGCCCGACCAGGGTGTGAACGATGCCGGACTCGGGGAACATCCAGTACGTCCAGTGCGCGCCGTCATCGCTGAAGCGCATGCGCGTCACACCGGCGCCCGCACCGTCCGCCCAGGCAAGCCCGAGCGTCACGGTTCGGCTGGATGTGGTCAACGCGCCGCCGTTGATGATGATGCTGCCCGTGGGCGGTGTGGTGTCCAGCCGGATGTAGTCGTTGTACGCCACCGACCGGTTGTTGGCCCGGT
>CALDSM010000792.1 GCA_937923585.1 uncultured bacterium | reverse complement strand
TTCGGGACCAGGAGGCCGGAGGTTCAAATCCTCTCGCCCCGACCATTCTTAAGTTTCTGGGGACGTTGTGCTTACAACGTGACCTCGCGGCATCGCGATGCGGAGCCAACCGGGCTTATCCGGGTAGACTACCCCGCTGGCCCAGAAGGAGCCCGCAGCGATGTGCGCAGTAGCCACCCAAACCCTTCCCTTCAAGACCCCTTCCCTTCGTTACCACAAGGCCACCGGTCAATGGCGCATCACCCTTGGCGGCCAGGACCACTACCTCGGCCGCGACCCCAAAGTGGCTCGGCAACGCGCCCATGCCCTCCTGGCCGACTACCTGGCCCAGGGCCCCACGGAAATCCCCGACGCCGCCGACATCACGCTCAGTGAACTGATTGGACTCTACCTAAACCTTGCGCAGAGCCAAGGCTCCGTCTGCCTGTCGCTGTATGGGCAGTTGCCGCAGTTGGCGACGGGGTTCCCGACAGGCTGAAACTGCGCACGGCGCATCTTCAGGCGTGGAAACTCATGCAGGCCAGTTCGGAGACGGCCGAGCGCGTCCTGCCGGCCATCTCCGACCCGCTGGGGCGTGCGTTTGAAGCGGTGCGCCGGTCGGCTTCGCTGAAGCCGGACATGATTGGTGCGGCCGTCATCAACTGCATCGCCAGCGCCGACAGCCACGCCGAGCGGGGCGCACGCGTCCTCGCTTTCTATCTCGCCATCCACCCCGATGACGCATCCAATAGCGACGTTCTACGAAGGGAGAAGGGTAACAGATGGCAATGTTGTACGACGAATTCAGGCGAAAGGGTGACAATCATAAGTCCTTGCATGGCAACAAGGACGAATATTCGGGAACCACAGGAGCAAGAAAAAGTGGGAGAAGATGGGAACAAGGAAAGATCTGGCCGAAGCATTGGGACTTGATGTGGACGAAGGAAAGACGCATGATCCTCAATGTGATACCGGATTGATGCGTGAGATGCTCCGGCTCTTGATGTCGATGAGCCAGAAGGCGAAATGGCGGTCCAATCAATGGTTACAGAGTGAATCCAACGGATGCGCACTTTTGGAGGGTCACCCGTTTCACTTCCAGACGGCCGCCGCGAGCGCGCAAATAGATGGCGGGCGTCCCTGTTCAAAGCATCAATAGGGAACATTGCATGAAATTCCGATTCTTGATCCGACAGTATGTAGTGGTCGCTGCCCTGGCGATCCTGATAGGAATTGCCGAGGCAGATGAACTAACCATCGGCGATGCCTATGCCCGAAGCCAAGACCAAGGCCTGGTGTGGACCATCGGCACGAAGTCGATCGAGATGACGTTTGATGGCCGGGAAGGCGCGTTCCGGCTGGTCAGTTTCTTGAACAAATCTTGCGCCGCGCCGGTCCCCGGCGGTCCGTCGCTGGAATACGTGGATGTAAAGACGGCGGCAGCGCCCTTTGCATTGGACTCTGGCAACCTGTGGACGGTGAAAACGGGCGTGGCGCGCGAGGTTGCATCGGGCGGACGGCCCGCAGTCCAGTTGGATCTGACGCTGACGCGAGGAGATATTCTTGTACAGTTTCATGTCTTGGCACTTCCGGGCACGTCGATTCTGCGACAATGGGTCGAGTTCGAGAACACCGGCTCTCAGCCGGTCGAACTAAACGCGCCCGTAGCGGCCAGTTTCCAGTTGCGCGGTGACGAAGCGACGTCCTACGTGAACTCCTGGATGGGCGGTGGATACGCCACGGCTGATCAGGGGAAGATGTTCCAGACGCCCGTCGCGCCGCCCTACCACAATAATCTGGTCGGCACTGCCAGCGTAAGCCTGGTTCCATGGATGGCCCTGCATCGAACCACCGGGCCGAAAGACGGCTTGTTCGTTGCCCTCGAATACCTGGGCACCTGGTCCTTGACGGTCGACCATGAGGCCGCCGGTCCGCTGACGGCGACGGCCGGCATTCCGGAGCTGCAATCGGGTGTACTCCAACCGGGCCAGCGGCTGCAAATGCCATTGGTCACACTCGGCGTCTTCGGCGACGGGCTGGACAACATGGCTGTGTCGCTGTACGACTGGCAATACCAGTACCTGTGGGACTACACAAACGCGGATTACTATGCGCGCTGCCGGTGTGCAACGTGGTGGTTCTATTGCCCGCAAAACCTCCAGGAACAGTTCACGGCGCGCCTGGCCAATCTCGACATGAACACCAGCGACACGATGCGGACCATGGGATACGAGATGCTTTGGGATGACGCCGGTTGGTCTTCGTACCGCGGCGAAGGGATGCCGCCCAATGAATACGGATCGGTGTTTTCCCAGACCTACGAAGGCCCGGACTTCTCGCTCACGCAGCACTACCTGAAGAAGACGGGGATGCGCTGGCTCTTGTGGTTCGCAGGCCGTCCCCCGGCCGGAGTGTTGGACAGCAAGATCGGCGCCTGGGGCGACTTTGAGTGGCGAACCGACGGTGTGGGATTTCCGAACATGTCCGCCGATAGGAGCTTCCGGGAAGAGGTCAAGCGGTTCCTGGATGTCCATCCGGGATGTTCCTTCCACACGTGCAGCGGCGGCAGCACCTACGCCCACACGTTCGAGATAGGTGGGCGCTATTCGAGCTACAACTACCTGAGCGACTTGGGCCGCGGCCCGTATGTGAATCACTACTTCTCCTACCTCGAACCGCCGGACCGATGGGGCGACACCGTCATCTCGATCGCGTCCATCTATGGAAAAAAGGACGGTTCCTCCGCCACCATGGCCGAGGTTTTGGCCGCACGAGGCGGCGTAACGCCCAAGGCCGAAGATTTGCGATACGTAAGGGAAAGCGCCCGTGGCATGTTGACCGCCGTCCCGAATCCTTACTGGGGGCGGTTGTCCGCCGAGGATGCGGAGCTGGCTCGCCGCGACATGGAATTGTACCGTTTCTTCCGCCGCGAAGGCCTGGCCGGCCGATGGAGCTATGCTTTCCATCCGACCGTCGAAGGCGATCCGGAATACTACTATTTCCAACGCACCAGCCGCGACCGCCGCAAGGCGTGCGTCATCCTCACGCACCGCGCCGAGAATCCCGTGGTCGTGCATCCTCGGGGACTCTTGCCCGAAGCAAAGTACGTCGTTGGCTTCGACTCGACCCAAGCAACAACCGAGCGAACGGGCGCCGATCTGATGGCCAATGGCATCGCCATCAAAGATCAGAAGCCGCGCGAGTTGATCTACCTGAACCTGCCGAACCGGCCGGGCAGCGGGCAGGACAAAGCCCCGCCGCAATCCCCCGGCCGCGTGCTCGTGCGCCGCGAAACCAATCTCGGCCATGGCGGCATCGGCGTCTACTGGTCGCCCGGGAGCGACAACAACTGGATCAGCTACTACGAGGTCCGGCGCGATGGAACCGTCCTCGATAAGGTCGCCATCGGCGTCTATTACTTCGATCATGCCGCGGGATGGGACAAAGCAAGTGAGTATGCCGTACGAACGGT
>CALDSM010000791.1 GCA_937923585.1 uncultured bacterium | reverse complement strand
CAACGATATAGGCCACGTTCATCAGGTCCAGAAGGACAGGACGGGCAATGTCGTCGGAAGTGTGCTCCGCAAGCTTGGTGCTCTGCGAGTTGTCCGAGTCCCAGATCTGCCTGTACAAGTCCAAATAGCGGCCGTAAATGCCGGGATGATAGCCGCCCGCGATTTCGAGGCCGAATTTTGCCGCGCGGGACTGGTCTATCAGGTCCCCGGGTGCCAGCAGCCGGAATTCCTCGCCGCGCCGCTGCTCTGCAAGATAGTCCGTGACCGGCCCGGCCGGATGAATGTGGTCTTTCCCGGCCACGGCGACATGGTCCTGCCAGATGATGAACAGGTCGCAACACACCAGCAGAACCACGGCCGTCTTCCAGTGAACGTCTGACAGCACGTCCCGCGTCCACAGCCCCGTGGCCGGCACAAAAAGCGCCAGGATGATGACCGGAAGCCACGCACGCGCGACAGGCGCGCCCTCCATCCTGGGCAGCAGCAGCACACCCGCAGTCACCGCCAGCAGCAGCATGGCGGACAGGACCAGCACGGTCCGCCTCTTCACCGGCGACGATGCTCCCGACACGAACAAACCAACCAGCAGGGCCGCCAGAAGCCCGGTGTAGAAGAAAACCCTGCCCGGACACCGGAACATGCCCATGCCGGGGACTACGTGCGTGGCCGGCCACAGGAGCGGGCCGTGGCTTCCCATGCCCAGGGCAAAGGTGAGGACCATGAGGAGGACCGTGGTCATAACAACGGGACGGCTCTTTCCCCATCCGAAACAGGCCAGGGGGAGCAGGGCAACCGGAACCAGCCCCAGGTAGATGGTCTTCTCCCAGAAGCAGAAGACGTCCGCTTCCATATTCCTGCCGAACGCCGTAGAGAGCGGCGGCAGCGTGCCGTGGAAAGGCCAGACCAGACGCAGCAGGTCTACAAAGTCCGGACTGAACGTTGCGGCGAATTCATACCCGGTGCCCCGGGCGCGGGCGGCCATGAGCGCAGTCTGTCCCACGACGGGGACCCACCACGGCGCAGCCAGAAACAGATAGGAGAACAACCCAAGCCCAAAGAAGAACGAAGACCGCAACGTGGCCCGCCATCCTCTCTGGGCGATCCCGGCCAGCAGCCACAGAAACCCATAGCCGCAGAGGAACAGGAAATGCCAGTACATCATCTGAACACTGCCGCAGGTGGACACCAGGGCAAGCACGGCGCCCAGCAGGCCCGCCCGAAGGAAGGACGGCTTCTCCAGCACACGCTCAGCAGCCAGCATGATCCAGGGCAGGCACAGCACGGTCGCAAGCACTTCCATATGGCCGGCGAAAAGATGTCCGGCCGTCTTTCCCCCAAGAACGAAAATGACCGCGGCGAGCACCGCGCCCTGCGGGTCGCAACCTTTCCTTCTCGCGAAAAGAAACATGCCCCACGCGCCAACGGTGGCGTAGAACCACAGCAGGTATCCGAACAGGACCGGGGAAGGCGTCAGCCAGAAGAGCCATTGCGGGGGATTGAGCACCGCCGGAAGGGAATCACCAACGATGGATTTGCCGCAGAATGCGGTCGGGTCCCACAGCGGAAAGCAACCCCAGTCGGCAAAGCTGCGCCATTGCACGTATTTGTACTCGCACTGCGCCGCGGGGAAATCGAGCGAATTGATGGCGCTGCCGGGATGCAGCAGCACGCGGTGAAAGAAGATCGCCGTGACAAGCGCCAGCAGGAGAAGGCAAAGGCCTGTCATCCGCCATGAACGCGATGATCCTGCCAACGCTCTATCCTCCTCCTCAAGACCGCTGAAACGATGCCGGCACCTTCCTACATTTTCGGCCGGAGCACCTGGACGGCCTGCGCGGAAATCGGCAGGGTGATCCTGCCGTTTTCAACCGTCGCCTCAACGCCTGCGGCGGGATCGGCGAACGTTGTGCCGTTCAGCCCGTCCAATCCCTCCACGGTGTACCGCACCGGATCAATCCACTCGTTCACGACGATCACCCAGGTCTTGCCGTCCACGTCCTTGGGCAGTGTCAGCACGCCGCGGTCCACCGATCCCCAGGTGGGGGCAATGCTGGTCTTGAGGGAAAGGGCTGCGTCGGGCGCGGAAAGCACGGGCTGAAGTTCGGCCAGTTCGGCGATGACCGTGAGCAGATCCTTCCAGCACTGCGAGTCTTTCTCGATGTACGCGGTGCCCCAATAGAGTATGCCGCGCGCGCCGCGCACGATGGTGTCATAGGCCATGAACCGGGTTTCGGCAAGCGTGGGCCGGCGCTCCGCCTTCTTCTGCTCGGGAGATGCCTTGGGCTGGATGTCGGCCCAGCCGAAGCCCTGGAGCACCATCCACACCGGCTTGCCGGGCGCGGCTTCCTGCATGCGCGCCGCATAGGCGCCCACCGAAGCGGCAGTCTGGTCCAGCAGGTCCGAATGGCCGACATATTCGCACCGGGGCACGGGATATATGTCACAACCGACGATGTCCGCGGCGGCGTTGAACATGGCCAGTTGGCTAATCTGGTTACGCGGGGCATGGTTCATCCACACGGGATGCTTGGGGTCGATCTCGCGCAGGAGCTTGTAGCCCTTGACCATGCCCGCGGCCATCTTCTCGGAGCGCGCCTGCGCCGTGGCGAAACTCCAGTCGGGATGGGGCTGCTTCTCGCCCAGCGCGGTCCAAATCGCATCCGCGACTTCCTCCGCCTCGGCCGGACGCCCCTTCGCATACAACTCTGAGACCAGCGCACGATCTTTGGTCAGTTTTTCCGCGAGCGCCTTGTCCTGAAGCGCGGCAATCTTGTCCCGCTGCTGGGCCGGTTCCGCGCCGCGCCGCCATTCCGTGGCGGAATACCAGCAGTTCCACAGTGCCTCGTCGGGCACTTCCCACACCATCAGCGCCGGATGGGAGGCATACTTGGCGACCATTTCGCGCAGGGCGGCATCGCCGCCCGTATCGAGGTCCATGGCGCCGCCCGTGTTCGCCCAGGCCTTCAGCCCGCGCGCCTGCATCCGGTCCATTGAGGCGGTGTCGGCGCCGGCGTAGACGAGGTTGAACCCGGCCTTGGCAACCGAGTCCAGCACGGCGTCGTCCTTCGGATTCTCATAGAGTCCGAGGACAAAGGTGCGCTGGCCGTCAACGACGGCCATCCGGTCCGGAGCGATTTTGAAGTCCGCGGACTGGGCGAGACAACAGGACACCGTGACAAGGACGGCAAGAAAGGGTATGCGCATCATGTTTACTCCCGAGGGTTTGGAAAATCCCTTGAACCAAGTCGCGCCATAATAATGAAATGGGCGGGGTATGGACAAACAAGCAAGGGCCTGCGCGGACCAACACACTGCAAGACGGGTTACAGGCACCGTGACCCCGGTGTTTGCGCTTCGGTTCCCAATGTGATAACATTAGATACATAAACAACTTGCAAAGATTGGGAGCCTTACAAGCGTGCCAGTATACAGTGGTCTTGAACAGTATTTTATCCGTCAGGGCCTGGTGGATGAAGCCCGCATGGACCGGGTCAAGAGCGAGGCCGCCAAGAACGGCGTCAGCGTAATCTCCGTTATCTCCCAGTTGGGTTTTGCCCCGGCCGACAAGGTTTACCAGGCGCTCGCCGATTTTTGCGAGATGCGTTTCGTCCTCCCCTCCAAAATGGAGATCCCCCCCGAACTTATCGAGAAGGTGCCCGCCCGCTTCGCCACCCATTATGGCTTCGTGCCCGTCCAGGAGCGCAGCGGGGGCACGCTCGTCGTGGCCATCAGCGAGCCGCTCAACGCCCAGTTGCTGGATGACATCCGGCTCGTGCTCAAGCGCCGCGTCGAGGCCGTGGTGACGACACCGCAGGAAATCAGCAGGGTCACCAAGGAACTCTACGGCGTCGGCGCCGACACGATGGAGAAGATCCTCATCAACGCCGACGGGTTGGAGGGGGTGCTCAATCTTGAGGCGGTGCAGATCAGTTCCGACCTCGGCGACGACAGCATTGACGCCTCCATCATTAAGTTCGTGAACGAGCTGATCCTTGAGGCCATCCAGTCGGACACGACGGACATCCACATCGAGCCCTTCGAGGACAGCCTGCGGGTCCGTTACCGCATTGACGGCATTCTTCACCAGGCACCGACGCCGCCGTCCATCCGCGGCTTCCACGCTGCCATCGTGTCCCGCATCAAGATCATGGCCAACCTGAACATCGCAGAAAAGCGGCTGCCCCAGGACGGCAAGATTTTGGCCTCCTTTGGCGACGCCCACTATGATCTGCGCGTCTCCATTTTGCCCACGCCCCACGGCGAATCGGTGAACATCCGCATTCTGAGCCGCACCTCCATGGCCCTCACGCTCAACCAGTTGGGTTTCCTCCAGGAAGACATGGAAGTGTTCAGCAGGCTTATCAGCAAGCCCTACGGGATCATTCTGGTGACCGGCCCCACCGGCAGCGGCAAAACGACGACCCTGTACGCCGCGCTGTCCAAGCTCAACCAGGTGGACCGCAAGATCATCACCATCGAGGACCCGATCGAATACCAGCTGTCCGGCATTTCCCAGATGCAGGTGCAGCCCCGGATCGGATTCGACTTCGCGATGGGCCTGCGCTCCATGCTGCGCCACGACCCCGACATCATGCTCGTGGGCGAAATCCGCGACCACGAGACCGCCGAAATGGCCATCCGTTCCAGTCTCACCGGCCACCTCGTGCTCAGCACGCTCCACACCAACGACTCGGCGGGCGCCGTGACCCGTCTCGTGGACATGGGCGTGGAGCCCTTCCTCATCTCCAGCACCATGATTGCCTCCATCGCGCAGCGCCTCGTGCGCCGCGTGTGCCGCCATTGCGGCGCGCCGCACGAACCCGACGCCGTCGTGCTGCTCCATGAATTCGGCATCAGCCCCGAAAAGATGAAGGGCGGCAACTTCCGGATGGGCTCCGGGTGCGACGAATGCCGCCACACCGGCTACCGCGGCCGCCTGGCCGTGTACGAAATGCTTGCCTTCACCGAGCAAATCAAGCAGATGACCGTGCAGCGCGCCAACGCCCTTGAGATTAAGAAGGTGGCGGTGCGCAGCGGCATGAAGACGCTTCGTGCCTCCGGCTGGCAGCGCATCTACTCCGGCGACACCACCCTCGAAGAGGTACTTCGCGTGACCGCCGACTCCGAGGCGATAGGCTTCGAACTGGACGGCGGCCATGCCCCAGTTCAAGTATGAGGTAAAGAAAGGCCCCGGCGCCGTCGCCAAGGGGGTCATCGAGGCCGAAAACCAGCGGTCCGCCATTGCGCGTCTGCGCGACATGGGCTATTTCCCCATCCGTGTCGAGGAGACCGAGCCGGAGGAGCAGAAGGACACCCTTCGCGACGCCCTTGCGCGGGTCCGCCTGAAAGACCGCAATCTTTTCTTCCGCCAACTGGCCAACCTGTGCGAGTCCGGCATGATGATCACCCGCGCCCTCAGGACGCTGGTGGAGCAGACCGAGAACCCGAAACTGGCCAAGATTATTGACCAGCTTCGCGATGACGTTCAGAAGGGCAACAGTCTTGCCGAGGCCATGGACAAGCACCCGGCGGTCTTTCCGGCCATGTACTGCAGTCTCGTCCGGGCGGGCGAGGCGGGTGGCATGCTCGAAGAGGTGCTCTGGCGCATTTGCGCCTTTGGCGAGCAGGAGGAGGAGCTTCGCGGCAAGGCCGTGTCTGCCATGATCTATCCGGCCTTCCTGACCACCATCGGCTCGCTGGCCATCTTCATACTGGTTTCGTTTGTCTTCCCAAAATTCATCAAGGTCTTCGAGGAATTCCACGCCGAACTTCCCCTGCCCACCGTCGTGGTCATGGCGGTCTGCAAGTTCATGGGGACCTGGTGGTGGGCCGTGATCCTTGGGCTGGTCGCGGTCGGCATCCTCCTTGCTCGCTGGTTCCGCAGCGAGGACGGGCAGCGCCAGCTGCACGGGTTCCTGCTCAAGGTGCCCGTCATCAAGTCCGTCATCCTGAAATACGAAATGGCGAAGTTTGCGCGCACGCTCGGAACCCTCATGGACAACGGCGTGCCCATCCTGACCTCCATCAAGATTACCGCCGAGACCATGACCAACGTTCACATCCGTGACGAGGTCAGCCAGATGCACATCGGCGTCACCGAGGGCGACAGCCTGAGTGAGACCATGCGCCGCGGAAAATTCTTCCCGCCCATGGTCATGAGCATGTTTGCCGTGGGCGAGGAGAGCGGACGTGTCGGCACCGTGGCAAAACGCGTCGCCGACGCGTATGATCTGGAGGTTGACCGCGCGGTAAAGGCGATGACCTCGCTGTTTGAGCCGCTGCTGATAGTCGTGATGGGCGTGATTGTGGGCTTTCTTGTGATTGCCATGCTCCTGCCCATGCTGAACCTGAGTTCAACCGTCGGCGCATGACGGTTGTCCCCGCCGCGCCCGCCTGTTGCGTTATACCATGGGCAGCGTGGCAGAATTAACCGTGGAGAGTGACTTCTATGAAACCGAACGGTGGTTTTACCCTCATTGAATTGATCCTGGTCACGGTGATCATCGGCATCCTGGCCGGCGCCGTCGCGCTCAACTACAGCGGACGCGTCCGGGACACCCAGGTTCGCAGGGCCAAAATGGACATCGTGAACTACAGCAACGCGGTGGACACCTACGCCATAGACAACAACGACGAGTACCCGAAGAAACTGGACGACCTGTACGGCGGCAAGCGGAACTACGTCCGCGAAATCAAACCCGATCCCTGGGGCAACCCCTACATCTATTCCCCGCCCACGGACACGCTGAAGGCTGACTACAAGATAACTTCCGCCGGACCCGACGGCACGCCGGGGAACGACGACGACGTCACCTCCAGTTCGGAAGACCCGAACGCGAGCAAGGGAAAGAACCAATCCCAATAGCCGCAGCCCTGAATTCGCGGCTGGGCGCAGCACATGATTCCACTGACACCACGCAAGACCCGTTCGGCCCGCGGCCCTTCTCTGACGGGAGCGCATGACCGGACGGGTTTTACCTTTCTGGAACTGATCGTTGTGCTTGCGCTGCTTGCGGTCATTTCATCCATCATAGTGCCTGTCTACATCCGCTCCATGAACACCATCCAGATGCGCAGCGCCCGCGACAGCCTCATCGGAACGCTCCGCTTCATCCAGGAGTTGTCCGTCAAGGAATCCAGGGAATACCGCCTCTACATTGACGTCAAGAACAACCTCTACTGGGTGACCCGCCTGGCGGAGGTTGTGGACGGCGAGAAAAGGTTTGAGCCCATTGACGAAACCTGGGGTCAGAAAACGCCGCTTCCCGACCAATTTGTCATCTCAAACATGAAGGCGCGCAAGGACAAGGGCGACAAGGCCCTTTTCATTGCCTGCCAGCCCAACGGCGCCTCGGACCAGGCCGAGATCAGCGTGCGTGACAGCCGCGCGGGCGGGAAGAAATACAAAATCCTCGTGCATGGACCGATGGGCAAGATAGAGATCCAGCCATGAGGGGGCGCACCGCACGGGGATATATCTTTGTCGAGTCGCTCGTCGCCATGGCGATTCTGAGCGTCAGCGCGGTCGCCATCCAGGAGGCCATCCGGCAGGCCATCATTGCGCGCGGCGAGGCCATGGACTACACCACCGCGCGGTTTCTCATCGAGAAGGTCATGGCCGACCGCATGCTGGTCTTTGAGCAGCCCGAAGGCGGGGGGGCGGGCGCATTTGACGCGCCCTTCGAGCGCTTTTCCTATTCCTGGGAGGTGAAGCGGGTCGAGATTCCGATGCCGCAACTGCCGCCCGGCATGCTGCCCGAAGAGATCAAGTTCTTCATAGATCGGAAGAGCACACGTCTGAACTCCAGTCACGATCAGAGCTCGTATG
>CALDSM010000790.1 GCA_937923585.1 uncultured bacterium | reverse complement strand
ACGAGATCTGATCGTGACTGGAGTTCAGACGTGTGCTCTTCCGATCTGCGGTGCGGGATGTTTGAGACGGGCATGCACGAACACACCCCACCCTTGGTGCGCGTGTTCATTCCGCCGCTGTCACGCCAAAGTCTTTAGATCACAGCGGGTGGCCGGCAGCCTCGGGTTGATAGACAATGTCCATCAACTGGACGCGCCGGTGGCCTTTGGTGGAGGACTCGTATTCAATCTCGGTGCCGATGCGCGCCCCCAGCAGGGAAGTGCCCAGGGGGCTCAGCACGGAAACGCGGTCCGGTGCGCCCGAGAAATAGCCGGGATACACCAGCGTACACAACCGCTCGCTGCCGGTGTCCAGATCCAGCAGGACCACGCTGGAATTCATGGTGACTACGTCGTCGGGCATCTGGCTTTCGCCAATGACGGTGGCCCCGTCAAGTTCATCATGGAGATGCCGCACGGATTCCCAGGAATCCTGATTCTCCCCTCCTGTTATCAATCCAATCCGCTTCTCAATCGTCACACGATCCCGTTCTGTCACCAGGATTTGCCGATGGCTCATTACTGCTCCTTTCGGTATGACGCCTGGAACCTTATGCACCGTGCGCTTGCTGACGCGCCCACCGATTACACCCTGAAGCGGGTCCGGTCTCCGGTGCTGACTAGCATCTTAACGCTTTCCTCACGATTTGTAAACAACTGTTTTTCTTGCTCCGGATCGCCAAACGCAAGTCATTTAATGCCAAGAGTTTACACCGCGTCGAAATATTTCTCGTAGACGTGGGCGGGCAGCACGTGACGGCGGCAGAGCAACTTAATCGGGTATTTGAACAGTTTCAGCATGGGGTAGTAACTGGGGTAGTCGGTGAAGTACTTGTTGGGCGCTTTCAGGAGGGAGTCGTACTCCTCGCGGGACATGCCCTGTTTTTTGAGGCAGTAGTCCACCATCGCGTCCGTCTCGAAGAAGGGAAGCTTCTGAATTGCCTTGAGGGCTTCGTCGCGACTGATCACGCCGGTGCGCACCTTGGCCGAAAGCTCGACCACCCGCCAGTCGAACCCGAACTTGTGGCGGGCGTAGTGGTAGACGATCGCGAACATTTCGTTGTCCATGTGGTGCTGGCCGGTGTCCACCCACCCGTACTTCTCGGACAGCAACTGCTCCACCTTGTCGCCCGTGTCGTCGTAATAGTTGGTGATGTTGACGAGGCGGATGCCCTTGAAGATGATCCAGTAGAGCATGTGGTGGAGGTCCACATTCTGAAAGGTTTTGAGCGGCGTGGTGGCGTGCCGGCGGATGATGGCGCGGGCGAAGCGGGCGTCCATGTAGTTCCACGCCAGCGGCGTCACCCCCTCCTCGCGGAAAGAGTGGCTCATGATGATGTGGCGCAGGCCCTCCTTCGCCGCGGTTCGGTACAGGGCGCTGGCAATGCCCACATCGTCCATGATGTCAATGTAGGGCACGCATGCGCGCAGGTTGGCGTTGGTCAGTTCGCGCGAATCGGGCCAGTCCATGATGATGGTGTGCAGTTCGACGTCCAGCGCGTCGCACAGCCGGGCCAGATTGGTCTTGGCGATGTCCGAATCCCAGCCGTTGTCGAAATGCACCGCCAGCGGGCGCAGTCCCATGACTTCCTTGACATAGTGCAGGCAGTAGCAGGTGTCGCGCCCGCCGCTGACACCCACCACGCAGTCATGGGCCTTGTTCTTCCCCTCCCGGCGGACCTCGTCGGCGAACCGCTGCAGGAAGCGCGCACCCTCCTCTCCCAAAGGAAACTCCCGCTCCAGTTCGTCCTGCATGCGGCAGTAGTTGCAGGTGCCGTCCTTCTCGAAACGGAAGCCAGGAACCGATTCGTCCATGACACAACGCGGGCACATGCGGGGGGCGGTGTTCAGGGGTGCAGTCATGACAATCCTCTGCTGCCGTTGGCTGGGTTCAAAGCCTTGCCTCGTCCATGGTAACCGCCGGAAGCACGTCCTTGGGGCGCACATGTTCCGGCCGGAAGTGTTTGCGCAGGTCAACGTCCGACGGGTAGGTGATCAGCACGGTGCGGCGCTTGCCGAAAAACAGGAAGAAGGCGCCCGCGGCCACGGCCGATGCGCCTCCCTCATAAACGCCTGCGGCCAGGTGGGCCACGGCGCCCGCACCGCCGCAGGCGATTACCGGAATGGACACCGCGCCGGAAACGGCGCGGATCAGATCAATGTCGTATCCCTCCAATGTGCCGTCCCGATCTATGGAGGTGATCAGGATTTCGCCCGCGCCGGCCTCCTCGGCGGCGCGCGCCGCGGCCACGGGATCAATTCCGGTGGGCCGCGAGGCAGCGCGGGTGCATACCTCCCAGCCGCTGCCGCTGCGCCGTGCGTCAATGGACACGACAATGCACTGGCTTCCGAACCGGTCCGCGCCTTTGGAAATGAGGTCGGGGGTTTCAACGGCCGCCGTGTTCAGGACCACCCGGTCCGCGCCCGCCTCCAGCAGTTCGCGCATCATGTCCACCGAGCGGACCCCGCCGCCGACGGTGAAGGGCATGAAGGACTCTCGGGCAATTTCCCGCACGATATCTATGACCGGACCCCGACCCTCGGCCGTTGCGCAGGTGTCGAGCAGCACCAGTTCGTCCACATTATGCCGGTTGAACACGCGGGCCGCGTTGACGGGGCAGCCGACGTACTTGAAATCGCGGAACTTCACGCCCTTTTCAAGCCCGCGCTGTTTTAGGAGCAGCACTGGCATCACCCGCACTTTGTTCATTGCGCCGCCCTCCGGGCGAAATTGGCCAGAATGCGGATGCCGTTTTCGTAGCTCTTTTCCGGGTGGAACTGCGTGCCGAAGATGTGGCCGTTCAGGCTTGCGCTGGAAATGAACGGAGCCCCGTAAACGCTGGTGGCCAGCGCCGCCTCGGGGACGGGGTCGGTGACGTGGTACGAGTGGGCAAAATAGAAGCACGCCCGCGGGTCTATGCCGTCGAAAAGCGGGCTTTCGGCCTGTCGCTGGAGATCGTTCCAGCCCATGTGGGGAATCTTGACGGCTGCATCGGCGGCAAACCGGAACCGGCGCGTCACTCCGCCCATCCATCCCAGCCCGTCGGCATCCCCCTCTTCGCCGTGCGCCGTCATGAGTTGAAAGCCAAGACAGATGCCGAGCACAGGAACGCGCTCACCCAGTACGCGGCGGTTGAGCAGGTCCACCAGGCCGTTGGCGCGCAGGTTGCGCATGGCCTCGGCATAGGCACCCACGCCCGGCAGCACAATGCCCGACGCCGCCGCGATATCGGCCGCATCGCCGGACACCTTCACGGCGGTTCCCGCTTTGCTGAAGCCGCGGACCACCGAGTCCAGGTTGCCCATGCCGTAATCAACCACCACAATCATTGCCGGTGCCTCATGGCTTCATTGTATCCGTTCGGAGGGCTGCGATGCCAAGGCGGGTGCGGGGCGGCAATGATGGAAAGAATGGAGCATGGGATGCAGGCGCCCGGAAATGTTTCGGCCGGGCACCCTTGGCGGATGCCCGGCCGGTTTCTCAAGAATGTTCCGCAAGCATTGGGGCGCTGCGGCCTGCAAAGGCTACTTCTTCTTCGGGTCCGCAGCCTTGCCCTTGGCCGGCGCCTGCTTCGCGGCCTTCTGCTTTGCGCCTTTGTCCTTGTCCTTCTTTCCTTTGTCGCCCATGGTCAGACTCTCCCGTCAATGGTGACTGTCTTCCTTCAGCAACGGGGAACGCCCCCGCGCATTGTGAACATTATGATAACCGCTTTCTGCGTTTTCAACAATCCCCCGGTGCGCAGACTGGGAATGGGGCGTCGTCCCTTCTATAATGCTGGGAGAACTGTCCGGGCGCTGCCACCGGACGGGACTGTGGAAAACGCTTGGTCAACACCGGAACGGGAGACTCGGACATGAAGGGTTGCAGGATCTTCTCACTGACGATTGCCGCGATGACTGCAGCGGTCTGCTCCGCCTGGGGCGTTGCCCCGAACGCGGACGAACTGGCAACGTCGCACCAATGGGCGCAAATGAAATTCACCGACGCGGCTCCGACAGCCCCTGTTCCCTCGCTGGAGGTGCTGGCCAACCATGACCCGGTGCTGAAGAACGACCGCTACGGCAAGCCGATGCGCTTGGGCGATGTGGAATACACGCGCGGGCTCTTCTGCCACGCGGTCAGCAAGGTCGCAGTGCATTTGCCGGGATCGGGAAAGACGTTTACGGCCATGGTGGGGGTGGACAAGAACGACAACACCGCAGGCGGTGGCGGTTCCATCGTTTTCTCCGTCGGCGCGGACGGAAAGACGCTGTGGCAGTCCGACATCCTCAAAGGTGGCGGACAGCCGGGCATGCCGGTGTCGGTGGACTTGGGCGGAGCAAAGGACTTCACGCTGGAAATCGGCGACGGGGGCGACGGCATAGGGTGCGACCAGGGCGACTGGGCCAACGCAAAGGTCACGCTGGCCGATGGCAAGGAGGTATGGCTCGACGAACTGCCCATGGCGGGCAGCCCCGTTGCGCTGAACGACCCAGCGCCGCCGTTCTCGTTTGTTTATGACGGCAAGCCCTCCGCTGAACTGCTGCCGGGGTGGACGCTGAAACGCGACTCTAAAAAGCTCGACGACATGCGGACGGAGCACAAGGCGACATACACCGACCCAAAAACGGGGCTGGAATTGCGCTGCGAGGCGATTGAGTACCTCGACTTCCCGACGGTGGAGTGGACGCTGCACTTCAAGAACACCGGCAAGGCGGACACGCCCATCATCGAAAAGATCCAGGCGCTGGAACTGGACATGGAACGGGCCGATTCGGGAGAGTTTCTGCTGCATCACAACATCGGGTCGCCGGCGAACGGCACCGACTACGGTCCGCTTGAAACGAAGTTGGAAAAGGATTCGACCATGCGCATCGGCGCGGCGGGCGGCAGGCCCACCAACTCCGACATGTCCTATTTCAACATCGAGTCTTCGGCGCATGACGGCGTGATCGCCGTGGTGGGCTGGCCGGGCCAGTGGTCGTCCGATTTCAAGCGCGACGGCGGCAAGAAGCTGCACCTGAGCGCGGGACAGGAACTGACCCATTTCAAGCTGCTGCCCGGCGAAGAGGTGCGCTCACCGCTCATCGTGCTTCAGTTCTGGAAGGGCGATCTGGCACGCTCGCAGAACATCTGGCGCCGCTGGATGATGGCGCACAGCATGCCGCACCCGGGCGGCAAGCTGCCGGAGCCCATCGTGGAGGCGTCCAGTTCTCGCGCCTACGAGGAAATGATCAAGGCCGACGCCGACAAGCAGATCATGTTCATTGACCGCTACATCGAGGAGGGCATCAAACTCGACTACTGGTGGATGGATGCCGGGTGGTACATCCAGGAGAAGGGCTGGCCGCAGGTGGGCACCTGGGAGGTGGACCCGAAACGATTCCCGGACGGGTTCAAGCCGATCAGCAAGCACGCGCACGACAAGGGCATCAAGATCCTGGTGTGGTTTGAGCCGGAACGCGTGGCCGAGGGGACGTGGTTGACGCAGAACCATCCCGAATGGATTTTCGGCGGGACCAAGGGCGGCCTGCTGAACCTTGGAAATGACGAGGCGCGCATGTGGCTCACCGAACATGTGGACAAGTTGATCACCGAGCAGGGCATTGACCTGTACCGCCAGGATTTCAACATGGACCCGCTCAAGTTCTGGCGCGACAATGACGCGGAGGACCGGCAGGGCATCACTGAGATCAAGCACGTCACCGGCTATCTCGCGTACTGGGACGAACTGCGCAAGCGCCACCCGGACATGCTGATTGACTCCTGCGCGTCCGGCGGGCGGCGCAACGACCTGGAAACGATGCGGCGCGCCGTGCCGCTGTGGCGCAGCGACTATGCCTTCGAGCCCGTCGGGCACCAGTGCATGACCTACGGCATATCTCAGTGGCTGCCCTTCCACGGCACGGGCACCGTGGCCTGCATCAACGCGGGCTACTACGGCGGCGGCTGGACACCCGTCGAACCCTACGCGTTCTGGAGCAACGTCGCGCCGAGTACCGGCTGCGGCTTTGACATGCGCGTCAAGAACCTCGACTACGAGGCGCTGCGGAAACTGTTCAACGCGTGGCGCGGCATCAACGCCAACTATTACGGCGACTACTATCCGCTGACGAAGTGGTCCATGGACAAGGACGTGTGGATGGCGTGGCAGTTTGACCGGCCCGAGGCCGGAGAGGGCATGGTGCAGGTGTTCCGCCGCGCCGAAAGCATCTTCACCGGCGCGACCCTGCCGCTCCACGGACTTGATCAAGCCGCCCAGTATGAGGTCACCGACGTGATGACGAGCGAGGTGGCGAAGTACAGCGGCGAGGAGTTGACCAAGAAGGGCCTGCCCGTGCGCCTGACCGAACGGCCGCAGGCGCTGGTGCTCGCATACAAAAAAACGGGCAAGTGACATCCATCGGCATTGTGAATCAAAAGAGGACTTACAACCACGGAAGCCACCGAAATACACGGAACAATGCATAAGACTATTCAACATGGATGGACAGGATGAATCAAAGACGCAAAGGTCTTCCTCCGTGTCCCTCTGTGGCCTCTGTGGTTCATATTCTTTGGCAAATACAACAGGATGGATGCGGAAGACAATACCGTCCCCGGTGCTTCCGAATCCCATTGGTCGCATATGTCCCATAAGTCCCATTGGCTTTCCAAGACACCGGAGGCGCTTAGAGATGAGATTCGCTTCAAGCCTGGCCGTCACGCTCGCCCTGCTGCTCGCGCAATCTGCCGTGATGGCGTTTAACCCCCCGGAGGACGCCGCAGGGCCGGTGAAGCTGCGCCTTGAGGCGCCCGCCGCGATCAACTCGGCCACAACGCCATTCACGGCAGTCGTGATGATTGAGAACGGCGGAACGGTCCCGGTATCGGGACAGGTGCGCCTGTACGGCGTGGATGACTGGACCGTGAATCCGGCCGAAACCCTGCCGTTCAAGGTGGACCCCGGCGTGTCGTTTCGTCTGGAATACACGGTGACACCATCGTCGGGCGCATACAACGCGCGCTATCCGCTCCACACGGAGGCAAAAATCGATGCGCCCGTTGAGGGACGGGACTCGCTCCACGCCATCCTGATCACCGAAATGCAGCGTCCCGATCCACCGCGACCCGCGCGGACGGAACCGTGGACACCCTGGCCCGCCGGTGACACCGCGTTCAAGGCATTGATGCGGTTTCCAGCGCATCGCACCGTGTGGCAGGTGTTCGGCGCTGAACCGCACACCACACCCGTCGGCTGGGAGGGCGGCGACCCGGTCACGGGCACCGCGGCGTACTTCAATGTACAGCGAAATCACCCGAATGGGCGCGACACGCTGGTCATGCATCCCTGCTGGCGCGGCGCTGCGGGCACTGTGCTGACCGAGTTTGCGCTGCAATTGCCCGCCGCGCCCTGCCGCCTCACCTTCGCCAATGCCGTTCGCGATACTCAACCAGGCGAACCGGCCAGTGACGGCGTGACGTTCCGCGTGCGCGTGGCACCTTTCGACGCGCCGGACGGCACCTTCGGCGAGGTAGTCTTTGAGCGCCACACCGATTCTAAGACTTGGGTGGACGGCCACGCAGATCTGCTCAAGTGGAAAGGAAAGGCCGTGCGGCTCCAGCTCGAGTCTCATCCCGGCCCGAAAAACGACACCACATGCGATGAGTCGCACTGGGGCAGCCCAACGCTCTATCCGTTCCGTGTTTCGGGGTCCGATCAGTCCTCGCCGGAACCGCAAACCGCAAACTGGAAGACCGTCTGCGGCGGACAAGAATTCAACGTCAGATCGGAAGAGCGTCGTGTAGGGAAAGAGTGTAGATCTCGGTGGTC
>CALDSM010000789.1 GCA_937923585.1 uncultured bacterium | reverse complement strand
AGAAGGCAGTCATGATGCTGTTGGCAAACCTGAGCGGGGCAAACCTGACAGGGGCAGACCTGAACGGGGTAAACCTAACGCTGGCAAATCTGACTAGAGCAGACCTGACCAACGCAGATCTGACCAACGCATGCCTGACCAACGCGAAAGGCTTATGATATGGCTTCCCTGTTCAAGCAAACGATAACCCGTCCGCTACCGGCTGGCGCGGAATTGTTCACCCGCAACGGCGAACGCTTCGCCCGGTGGACAGTGCGGGGCAAGGCGCGGACGGCAAAGGTGACGGGCACCGGCGATGCGTTGCGCGTCCAACTGGAAAGCGGGACATGGTACGTCCGGCTTCGGCTGGCGAATGATGAACAGGTGGACGTACCGACGGGGTGCCGGGACAAATCGGCGGCGGCTTCGCGCATGGCCGAACTGGTGCAGGAACAGGAACGCATCCGGGGCGGCGTGATAACCCAGCGGGAAGCGAACACGGCGAAGCACGGGCACCGGGTATTTGCCGAGACGGTGACGGCGTTCAATGAAAGCATGACGGCGCGGGGATGCTCCAAAGACTGTGCTAAGGAATGGAAAGCGTTACTGCTGGCGGACGGCGCGGCGATGGGCTGGCGGACCTTGCGCGACATGAACCGGGCGGACTTTGAGCGGTACTTGTCCATGCGGGCCGTTACCCCAAAAGACCCCGACAAACCGGAGTCCACCATGGGTGCCCGGCGGCACAATGTCCACGTTACCGCCTTTACCGCGTTTGGGGCATGGTGTGCCCGGCAAGGGTACGTCAAAGTGAACCCGTTCACGGGTACAGTGAAGCGCGATGAACGGGCGGACAGGCGGCATATCCGGCGGGCGTTGACGGCGGATGAACTGGCGCGGCTGTTTGAAGCGGCACAGACCCGGCCCTTGCGGGACGCATACAAGGGCAACAAGGGACGCGGCAAAGCACAGAGAAGCGATAAGGCCAAATTGACCGATTCCACCATGGACAGGCTGCAATGGCTTGGGCAAACACGGGCCATGGCCTATTGGACGGCGGCGGCAACGGGCTTGCGCTGGAATGAACTGCGAAGTGTCACGTTTGGCGCGGTGCGGTTGGATGCGGACACCCCGCATATAGTTCTTCATGCCCGCGATGAAAAGGCGCGTCGGGGCGCACAGATACCCGTACAGGCGGACTTGGCGGCGGCATTGCGTCTTTACCTTGCCGAACGGCGTTCGCGCCTTGTGGGGGCTTGTGGCGCGTCTGTGGTGCCGTTCCCCGGTGCGCTGGACGGTGCGCCGGTGTTCGACGTGCCGGAGAAGATATGCACGGTGTTTGATGCGGACTGCAAAGCGGCGGGAATTCCCAAGCGTGACGGCGCGGGCCGGGTGGTGGACGTTCACGCTTTGCGGCACACCTTCGGAACCCTGCTGGCGAAAGCGGGCGTTTCCCTGCAAGTGGCACAGAAAGCAATGCGGCACAGCACCCCGGCATTGACGGCGAACGTGTACACGCATTTGGGGCTGTTGGACATTGCCGGTGCGGTGGACAAATTGCCGGGCATGTGCGCATCGGTGCGCAACCCGGCGGAAATGGCGGTGAATTCCGTTACCCCAAATGTTACCCCTGACTTAGACAAACGGGGGGCTTGCGGGGCGAAGATTGGCAATTCCAAGGGGGTTGCACCCATAACGGCGACAACTGGCAAAGAACCCAGTTTGTCCGCTATTGATGCGGGTGTGCAAGGATTGGCAAAGACAGAAATGGCGGAGACGACGGGACTCGAACCCGCGACCTCCGGCGTGACAGGCCGGCGTTCTAACCAACTGAACTACGTCTCCGCATAACCGGGGAGTTGCTCCCCGGAAGGCGGCGGTAATATAGCAAGCAAAGATGGGGGATTTCAAGTTCTGCGGCGCGCGATCCGCGGTCCGACAGGCGAAAGTGAATTGCGTTAACGGGGGGGCAGCCGCAAGGCCTGCTGCGGGAGATGGATGATTTCTCCGGACTGGTGTCGCAGGAGCAAAGGACGCTTGCAGTGTGGGGGAATTGAAGTGCGGACTCCTCTGGTCCCCCTCTGGAAGGGATGGTTCGCGGAAACGAACCGGGATGTGCCGCCCCCTCTCGTGTTGCCGCGCGGACAGTCTTCAGTCCCCCATCCCGCCTGCCGCAGTCCCTCGGTCCCCCCTTCTTCGCGGTGATTCAGAGTTCATCAGCGTTTGGGGCTTGCTTTTCGCCGACCATTTGGCTATAATGCCAAATAGTACAATACAGGAGAGCCGCATGACCCCCAAGCAACAGGCCCTGTTCGAGGCGCGCGCGGAAATCGCGAAGGCACTCGCCCACCCCACACGCCTCTTTATAGTGGACATGCTGTCCAAGGGGGAACGGTGCGTGTGCGAGCTGCGCGAGGCCGTCGGCGCGGACTTCTCCACCGTGTCCAAGCATCTGTCGGTGCTCAAGAAGGCGGGCATTCTGGAGGATGACAAGCGCGGACTTCAGGTGTACTACCGTCTTCGCTGCACCTGTGTGATGAGCTTCTTCGGCTGCATTGAGGGGGTGCTGCGCGAGAACGCGAAGAAGCAGCTTTCGCTGATGGAGTGAAGCAGGGAGAACAGGGAACACCGGAAGGCTCTTCGTAACGCGGAAACGCGGAGAACGCAGAGAAGAACGGGAGAACAAATGAGGGAAGCGAACCACGGAACACACTGAATTGCTTAGAGCAGCCGTTGGCCGCAACCAAAGTACGAGCAAGAACCACGGAATACACGGGACAGCACGGAAAAGGAATACGGACAGAAGAGAGATTAACCACAAAGAGCACAAAGAACACAAAGAAGCAGAAACATTGACATGGATGAACGGGATGGACAGGATGAAAAGAACAGGGCAGGTGGAAGGGTCTGTTTTCGCTCCCCTGGTTCGGCCTGAGGGTTGCAGCAGAGACTGCGGAAGCACCGGTGATTATGATTGACGAGGAGAACACTGTGAACGCTGCGGCCCGCGCGGACGGGCGCAGTCTTTCGCGCCACTTGGCCTGGATGGCGTTCGCGCTTGCCGCGTGGTGGGTTGTTTATACGCGCCTTGCGCCGGTGTCCAAGTGGGTCACCTATTCGCTGCTGGGCCTGCCCCGCGGCACTGCACTTGGCGCCGCCGACGGGCAGCCGTGGATTTGCGAGTGCATTTCCGGCCTGCCCACGGACGCGCCGCTGAGCGCGGCCGTGGAGTTCTTCGTTTTTGAAGTGCCCAAGGTGCTCATGCTCCTGACGCTCATCGTGTTTGGCGTCGGCATCCTCCGCACCTTCTTCACGCCCGAACGCACGCGAAAACTGCTTGCGGGCAGGCGGGAATTTCCCGGCAACGTGCTGGCTGCGGCGCTGGGCGTGGTCACGCCGTTCTGCTCCTGTTCGGCTGTGCCGCTGTTCATCGGATTTGTCACGGCGGGTGTGCCGCTGGGTGTCACCTTCTCGTTCCTCATCTCCGCGCCCATGGTCAATGAAATTGCGCTGGTGCTGCTCTATGGCCTGTTTGGTTGGAAAGTGGCGGCGATGTACATGGGGACGGGGTTTGTCATTGCCGTTGCCGCCGGGTGGGTCATCGGCCGGTTGCGGCTGGAACGGTACGTGGAAGACTGGGTGTATGCGATTCCAGCGGGCGACGACTCCGGCATGGACTCGCCCCTGCCGTGGACGGGCCGCATAGACCAGGGTGTGGCAGCGGTGAAGGACATCGTTGGCAAGGTATGGCCCTACGTGGTTGTGGGGATTGCGGTGGGCGCGGGCACCCACGGCTACGTGCCGCAGGATTTTATGGCGTCCATTATGGGAAAGGGCGCGTGGTGGTCCGTGCCGCTGGCAGTGGTGATCGGCATCCCCATGTACTCCAACGCGGCGGGGATCATTCCGGTGGTCCAGGCGCTGCTGGGCAAGGGCGCGGCGCTGGGCACGGTGCTCGCCTTCATGATGGCGGTTATCGGGCTGTCGCTGCCGGAGATGATCATCCTGCGCAAGGTGCTCAAGCCGAAGCTGATAGCTGTGTTTGTGTCTGTTGTGGGCTGCGGCATTCTGATCGTGGGTTATTTGTTCAACATGTTGTTCTGAGTTTGAAAGGCGGCAAGACTTTAGCCACACAGCGTGACACTGAGAACATGCCGTGTCCAAGACATAGCGGTTGTGTGTGACGCGGCCTGCCTTTTGACTGCGGTGACCATGCCGCCGCTTTTTCCTGCCGTGGCAATGACGCGACGGTGAAAACGTAGCCTTCGCCAGAGAAAGCGGCGGCATGGCCACCGCAGTCAAAAAGTGGGCTCACATTGGGTGTTGTGCCAATCGGCCAACGTGCTGCAAGAAGCAAAGGAATCGAGCGATGAAGAGACTCCAGATCCTCGGCACCGGGTGTGCCAAGTGCAAGAAGCTCGCCGAGAACACCGAGGCCGCCGCGAAGGAAAGCGGTCTCGACTACGAACTGACGAAAGTGACCGAACTGCGGGAGATCATGGGCTTCGGCGTCATGACCACGCCTGCGCTGGTGGTGGACGGGAAGGTCAAGGTGGCCGGCCGCGTGCCGGAGGTGTCCGAACTCAAGACCCTTATCGGACAGTGACAAGGAGGCTGAGTCATGGCTGAGAATCAGGGAAACGCCTGCGCGTGCAGCGGCGCGCCCACACTCATCTTCGCCTGCTCCGGCGCGGCCGATGTCGGGGCTGTGGCCGATCAGGCCGCGCGCGGACTGACCCGCGAGGGCGCGGGAAAGATGTACTGCCTTGCGGGAATCGGCGGCCGGGTGCCGGGCATCCTGGCCACGACCGCCGCGGCGGGCAAGATCCTGGCCATAGACGGCTGCGCGCTGGATTGCGCGAAAAACACGCTGGAGCAGGGCGGTTTTGCCGCGTCGGCACACGTGCGGCTGTCGGACATGGGCCTTGAAAAAGGGAAGTCCCCGGCAAGCGAAGAGAATATCGCGAGCGTCATTGAAGCGGGCAAAGCGGCTCTGGATGCCGCGCCGGAATTGCGCACATGAGGTCTTTACCCCTTTGCGCGATGCTGCTCGCGGCGCTTGCGGCGGCCAGCTGTTCAAAAGGCGGTGCGCCCGGTGCATATGCCGTCGTGCCGGATGCGAAACCGCGATTGGACATACGCTATTTCCACCGGACCATTCGGTGCCCCTCCTGCACGCGTATTGAGGAACTCACCAAACAGGCGGTGGAGCAGGCGTTCGCCAGTGAACTTTCCGGCGGCCGGGTCACGTGGGCGTCGGTGAACCTTGACACGCCCGAAAACGCCCACTATGACAAGGACTACAAGCTGACCGCACAGTCGGTTGTGCTTTCGGACCAGCGCGGCGACACGGAGATGCGCTGGAAGAATCTCGAAAAGGTTTGGGACCTGCTCAGCGATGAGGCGGCGTTCACCGCCTACATCCAGGAGGAGGTCCTGGCATGGTTAAACGACGGACAGGCGGCATCGCCACCGCCGGGAGAACCACGATGACGGATGAACGGAACAGCGCAGCAACACCAAGCGGCGCCGGACGGATCTACAAGGCGGCAATCGTGCTGGTGTTGGCCGCATCCGTTGCGGGCGCATTCTACATGAAACAGGTCAAGCGCGCGGACAACGGGACAGACTCTCCCTCAACGGCCACGGCCGCAGCCGAGCCGACCGCGACGAAGGCATTGCCCCGGCTTGTGGACCTTGGTGCCGACAAGTGCGTCCCCTGCAAGATGATGGCGCCCATTCTGGAAGCGTTGAAGAAGGAGCAGGCTGGGAAACTCGATGTGGTGTTCATTGACGTTTGGAAGAACCCGGACGCGGCCAACCCCTACAACATCAACTTAATCCCCACCCAGATCTTTTTCGGCGCCGACGGTAAGGAACTGTTCCGGCACGAAGGCTTTTTCGCCAAGGAGGACATTCTGGCGAAATGGAAGGAACTGGGCGTGGCGTTGTCTATGCCGGGCGGCACGGGAACACCGTGAACCATGGGAAGCCTGTTTGAAACCCTGACGCACGCCGTTGACGGCACGCCCGCCGTAGCGGTTGGGGCCGCCATCGTGTGGGGCATCCTGAGCATTATCCTGAGCCCCTGCCACTTGGCCAGCATTCCGCTGATTGTGGGGTTTGTGGACAACCAGGGGCGCATCTCCACCGCGCGCGCCTTCCTGATTTCACTGCTCTTCGCCGCCGGCATCCTGGTGACCATCGCGCTTATCGGCGCGGTGACGGCTGCGGCTGGACGCATGCTGGGCGATGTGGGACGCTACGGCAACTACTTCGTGGCCGGCATCTTCTTTCTCGTGGGCCTGCATTTGCTCGACGTGATTCCCATGCCGTGGTCGGGACCGGGCCAGGTGGGCATGAAGCGCAAGGGCCTGCTGGCGGCACTCATCCTGGGATTGGTGTTTGGCGTCGCGCTGGGACCCTGCACCTTCGCCTACATGGCGCCGATGCTGGGCGTGACCTTCAAACTGGCAGCCACCGCCCCACTCTACGGCGCGCTGCTGCTGCTGGCCTACGGCGTGGGGCACTGTTCGGTAATCGTCGCCGCGGGGACTTCAACAGAGCTTGTGCAGCGCTTTCTCAACTGGAATGAGAACTCACGCGGGACCATCCTCGTGAAGAAGGTCTGCGGCGTGCTGGTGATTCTCGGCGGGCTGTGGATGATTTACGCGGCGCCATGAGCAACTCAGATAAAAAGACCGGCCCCCCTACACCACGTGTGAAGATTCTCTTTCTGTGCACCGGCAACTCCTGCCGCAGCCAGATGGCCGAGGGCTGGGCGCGGCATCTGAAGCCCGGGGTGATAGAGGCGCATTCGGCCGGCATAGAGACGCACGGGCTGAACCCCATGGCGGTGCGGGTAATGGCCGAGGCAGGCGTGGACATTTCAGGCCAGCGATCTAAAAATGTGGAAGAACTCAAGGGCATCGCCTTTGACTATGTGGTGACGGTGTGCGGCCATGCCCGTGAGCACTGCCCAATGTTTCCGGGGAAGACGAAAGTAATTCACGCGGGCTTTGATGACCCGCCTGCGCTGGCAGGGCAGGCGGCAACTGAAGGTGCGGCGATGGACGTCTACCGTCGCGTGCGCGATGAGATCCGCGCGTTTGTTGAGTCCCTGCCAGAGCGTCTTGAGAACCACACACAGGAGGAGTCATTCATGGCAACCGAATCGAATGACAGCGAAGGCATTCGCGCGAAAGTGCGCGAAGGGTAAGATCGGAAGAGCGTCGTGTAGGGAAAGAGTGTAGATCTCGGTGG
>CALDSM010000788.1 GCA_937923585.1 uncultured bacterium | reverse complement strand
AAGGTCGCCCCCGGCTGCGACGGATGACCGGCGCTCATCGCCAACTACTTCACTGCGAACCTCTAATCCGTCACCCGTCGCCCTCCGTCTTTCATTGTCAATTGTCAATTGTCCATTGTCAATTGACAATTTCCGCCCTTCACCCTTTCATGCCGGATGCCAGCCTGTCCTTGATGGTCTGGTACCCATAGTGGGCCATCAGGTAATCCAGAAGCACCAGCGCCGTGTAATTCTCCGCAACGGGCCAAACGCGGCCGACGATGGTGGGATCGCGCCTGGTGATGGCGGCCAGCTTCGTGTTCGCGAGCGTGTACTTGTCTATGGTTTCCTGCGGCTTGTCAATGGTCGGGGTCGGCTTCACAGCCAGCCGGACCACGATCGGCTGCCCCGTCGTCAGCCCGCCGGTGATGCCCCCCGCATTGTTTGAAGCAAAGACAACTTTGCCCCCCTCGCTGTGCATGGCGTCGTTGGACTGGATGCCGGTCATGTCCTTCACGCCGAACCCCGCGCCGACCTCCACGCCCTTGACGGCGCCGATGCCGAGCATCCTGCCCAGTTCTGCATCCAGTTTGTCGAACACCGGCTCGCCGACGCCGATCGGCATGTTCAGTGCCACCACTTCAATCACGCCGCCGGACGAATCGCCGGTGATGGTCACCCGGTTCACCGCGTCGAGCATGGCGTCGGCGGCATCCCAATCCGGGCAGTTCACCACATGATGGACACCGTACTGCTCGCGGATGGAGACCGCGTCCATGGGACGCGCCTTGTCCCGAATGAGGTCAATCTCGTTCTCGATCTGCTTGAAAACCGCCGCCTTTTCCAGGAAGCGCATGTCCATCGTCACGCGTCCCTTTGCGTACACCTCCTCGTAGAACGGATCGTAGTCGCGCCGCATGCGCTTGTATGCGTCCGTGCTTGCCAGTGCCTTTTCCTGCGGCACGTCCGGGCAGCGCACGCCCGCCATTTCACGAATGAAGGAAAACACCTCGATGCCCAGGCTCTTGAGGATCTTCTTGGCCACATAGCCGGCCGCAACGATCGTGCAGGTATAGCGCCCGCTGAAAATGCCCGCACCGATGGCGTCGTCCGCCGGGCCGTACTTCACGAAGGATGCGTATGACGCATGCCCGGGACGGGGCGTGCGGTTCGTGTCCTGGTACTGCTTGACATGGATGAAATGCCGGTCCAGATTGGGGATCAGAATGGAGAGGGGGGTCCCGTTCGTCTGGTTCTTGTTGCCCGCGTCCTCGATGGTGTCGGCCGGGTTCAGGCCCGTGTAGATGATGGGAAGGTCCGGCTCCTTGCGGGGGGACGCGAGTTCGTCCGCGCCGGGTTTGCGCAGCAGCAGGTCTCCGTACACCTCCTCTTCGCTAAGGAGCATTCCGGGCGGGACGCCCTGGATGACCGACACAAGCCCTTCCTGGTAGGACCCGCCCGCAACACTCACCTGAAACAGTCTTCCCAAATGACAACCTACCATCGCCGTGTCACTCCTTGCCGTTTTGGGCGTACCCGCCCAAAGCCTTGAATTGGCCTGCCTTCACCAAGTCTACGCATTCAATTCCGCCAGCGCGGTTTCAACCCCGGCCGCATTCAGTCCGAGGGTTTCCATTGCCTCGGCGGCCCCGGCCACCCCCTCCGGGTCCAGCTTCCCGTCCGCGGTGATGCTTGCCACGGCCACCTGCACAATGGCGGCGATGTCCTCGCAGTCGTCCGCCTCATAGGGGTCGGTGTAGCAGCGCACCGCCTCAAAGAGGCGCGTCGCGATGTGCCACCGGCCCAGCAGCCGCCCCCCGACCTCGTCGTGGCCTGCGCCGAAGATCCCCCGCTCCGCCTCCACCCGCGCGCGTCCGAGCAGCGCCGGGTCAATCTTCATGTACTCGCCCGGGTCCAGCATGGCAAGCACGAACGAGCCTATCGGATACAGGGCGCCGGCGCACTGCGCGACATTCGGAATGGCCCGTCCCGTCGCCCGCGCCAGCAGGCCCGCCGCCTCGCCCACACGCCGCGCGTGCCGCGTCAGCACGGACAGGTGCTTCTCCATCGCCGGCGCCATGCGCCGCGCGTTGGACGCCAGCAGGTTGACGCCCTGGTCCCCCAGCAGCACGACCGCCATCGGCAGGCTGTCCACGCTCTCCTGCACGCCGTAAGCGGCCGTGTTCGTGGTCCACAACGCCGTCGCCGCCAGCGGTGGCGACCCGCCCAGCACCGACACGAGCTTGACAAGACCCTCATCGCCCGTCCCCACCAGTGCCGCCACGCGGGCCGGCACATCCGCGCCGATTTCCAGCCGGTCCACCTGGTCCACCCGCTCCATCAGTGCCATGCTCACGGCAGCCGCAAACTTCTCACGTACCTGGAGTTCCGCGGGGCCCGCGACAGTCTTCATCGCCTCGCCCGGAATATCCCCCTCCTTCTCTGCCGCCGTTTCTTCAGGCGCCAGGCCGTAGAACTTCTTCACCACCTCCAGAAAGTCGTCATAGGTGCACAGCATCGGCTTCACGCGCAGCCGCGTTGCCTGCTGGATGGCCGCAATGGCCTCCATGTCCATCGGGCACACCATCGCCACCGTAAGCAACCGGCCCAGCTTGTCTATGGGCAGCACAAAATGCTGCATGACCATGTCGCGCGGCAAAATGCCCGTCAAGTCCCGGTCCAGCGTGAAATGGGACAGGCTCAGGGAGGCCACGCCACCCTGCCGCGACATCAGCCCGTGCAAATCATCACGGTTCAGATGCCCCCCCCGGATCAGAATGTCAAACAGTTTTCCCCCATTGTCCGCCTTGATTTGCAGCGCCTCGGCAAGCTGCTCCTGCGTGGCCAGGCCCGCCTCGCGCAGCAGCATGGCAAAGGGATCCATTAGGTCATACGGTTCCGTCCTGCCCCTGTCGCCGCCGCCGTTCGACGGCGGCGCGGCCCCGGCGACCAGGGCGTCCTCCACCAGCCCGCCGCATTTCACGCACTGGTAGACCCGCGCCGTGGCGTTGGAAAGCACCCGCATCCGCTGTCCGCATTTGCCGCAGGCGATTATTCGTGACGCATTCTCTGTCTGCATGCGCACATCTCCCGCGCTTGGCTGCAAAACCGCAGCCAAACAAGACGTTGAACATTCCTTTCGACCCGGCCGGACCGCACCTTGATTCCGTCCGGCACAACATGGCCCGCCGCCCTTGCGCCGGGGAGGCAAACCACACCCTTAGCATGACATAAAATACCCTCTGACTTCACACTGCTTTGCCCAAAGGACTGTAAGAGCGTACTCGGCCAAAGAAGTGATTGACAAAACGGGATCAAAATGATACAACCTTAACCGCATCAGGCAGTGGGTGATGCATGGGACAGTCAGTGGCAACGCTCGTGTGAAGGGTGAGGGAA
>CALDSM010000787.1 GCA_937923585.1 uncultured bacterium | reverse complement strand
AGGGCCAGTCGCACGAGGGCTGGTTCATGGACTGCTGGCCCGCCTTTGACCGCCTCGCGCGGGTGATGCAGAAGCAGATTGACGGCGCCTACTGGGGACCCCTGCTCGACCACGCCGTCGGGTTCAATTTCGATTGCTGGTGGCACTACCTGGACACGGGCGACCTGGAAGGCATTCGGGAGCCCTTCCCGCGGCTGCTGCGCTATGAGGCGTATCTCGAAACGCTGCCGGACGGGAACGGCCTGTTGCCCGTCGAGGGGCTGGGCATCCCGACGGTCTGGATTGACCACAACGCATTCAAGCAGCAGCGGCACAAACAGTGCGCGTTCAATCTCTACACCGCCGCCATGCTCAAGAACGCGCTGGCGCCGCTGTGCACGGCCATGAACCAGCCCGAACAGGCAACGCGCGCTGAAGCGTTCGGCGACCGTCTGCTGCGCGCCGCCGTTGCCCGGTATTGGAGCGTCGAACGCGGCCGTTTCGAGGCAAACCTGCCGTGGCAAAAAGAGGAGGGCGAGGTGCGCGTGTGTGACCGGTCACTGGCGACCTCGATCCTGTTTGACCAGTGTCCCGACGGCAACACCGGGGCGGCATTGAAGGCGCTGGTCGAATGTCCGCCCGAATTGGGCCTGTCCTATCCGGCCAACGCGCATTGGCGCTATTGGGCGCTCGCCAGGCTGGGCCGCGCCGATGTGGTGATCAAGGACTGGCGGGAACGCTGGGCGGCCATGCCATCCGTGCTGTTGAACAACACGCTGCAGGAGATGTGGACCGTGGAGGCTGACGGCACGCAGGAGTGGAGCCACTGCCCCCTGGCACCGGTCTTTGTGCTGTTCAACGACATTGCGGGCATCCGGCCACTGACGCCGGGTTTTGGAAAATGCGTAATCCGTCCGCAACTGAAGGGGTTGGGCAAACTGCAACTCGTGTTCAACACGGTAAAGGGGCCGATTCGCTTCACAGCCGAGCCGGAACAGGGTGGACACCGCGTAACGGTTACGCTGCCCCAAGGCTGCGAAGCCGAACTGCAATTGCCGGGACTGGAAGCCAAGCGCCTGGAAGCGGGCGGGATTCACATGTTCGTTACGGAGTAGCGGAGTAGGATGCGCGAAGGGGTGCGAAGCACCACGTAACGCACCGTTTTCGGGCGGGCATGTGAACCGGTGCGTTCCGTGCCGCTTCCCGGCACTTCACGCACCCTACGGCTTCACACACCCCGGTCAGACCGGCAGTTCCCAGCCCTTGCGGTATTCCTTGGTGAGGTACTTGTTCAGCGACGTGTCGCTGGTGACCTGCATCTTCTCGCGGTCGTACTCGACCTTCTTGCCGGCCAGCACGGCGATGTTGCCGAAGAGCAGCATCTCGGTGAAGGGCGCGGCGTAGTCGAAGTTCGACACCGCCGGCTTGCCCGTCTTGCAGGCCTCGGCAAAGTTGCGGTAGTGGTTGTCGCCGGAGATGCGCTCCAGGGTCTGCGGGGGCCGCTTGTAGTCCTTCATCTTTTCGTCGGGAAGCAGCCGCGCGTCGCCGCCGTAGGTGCCGGTGGTGAGAATTCCCTTGTCGCCGATGTACAGCGCGCCGTTGGCGCCGTCGTTGTCGCCAAGCGCCTGATCGGCGGGCACGCCCTCGGGCCGGGGCGGCTTCTCCCCGTTCTCGTACCAGATCATTTCGAGGGCGGGCATGTCGCCGCGCGCGGGAAAACTGTACTTGACGATGACATTGGCCGGGAAGGTCTCGGCATTGACGTTCTCCGCCTTCAGGGGCTCGACGGAGAAGGTCTTGACCTCGTTCAGTTTCAATGCAAAGACGGCCGGATCCATGATGTGGCAGCCCATGTCGCCCAATCCGCCGCAGCCGAAGGGAAGCCAGCCGCGCCATTTGAAGGGGGCGTAGGACTTGCTGAAGGGGCGCTCGGCCGCCGTGCCGAGCCACAAATTCCAGTCCATCGTCGGCGGGATCGGCTCACCGGGCGCGGGCGGGGCGGAAATGCCCTGGGGCCAGCGGGCACCGGGACGGTTGGTCCACACATGCACGGTGTGCACTTTGCCCGCGGCGCCTGCCCAGAGCATCTCGGCCAGGTCGCGCACGCCCTCGGCCGAATGGCCCTGGTTGCCCATCTGGGTCATCACCTTCATTTCGCGCGCGGTTTTGGCCAGCAGCCGCGCCTCGGCCACGGTGTGGGTCAGCGGCTTCTGCACGTAGACATGCTTGCCCAGCTTCATGGCCATGTAGGCGGCGGGCGCGTGGGTGTGGTCGGGCGTGGACACGGTGACCGCGTCAATCTGGGCGCCCATCTCGTCCAGCATTTTGCGGTAGTCCTGGTACTGTTTCGCGTTGGGCAGGCGGTAGATTGCCCCTTCTGCATGGCCCAGGTCCACGTCGCAGATGGCCACAATGTTCTCGCGCGTGAACGAAAGGATGTCCTGCGTGCCCTTTCCACCCACGCCGATGCCGGCGATGTTCAGCTTCTCATTGGGCGACAGCTTCTTCGGCACCACCTTCGCCGTGTTGGGCTTGCTCGTTGCGCAGCCCGCCAAAACTGCGGTGGAGGTGGCGGCCGCAAGAAACGCGCGCCGGGTCATGTCGTGGGTGCTCATGCTGAGGTTCTCCTGTATCAATGCCGAGCGTGGAAGGGACCAAAGGGACCGAAGGGACAAAAGGGACCGCTTTGGTCCTCATGATTCAATTCATCCGACAACACGAAAAACGGCCCCGGGACTCTTGGAAGAGCGCCGGGGCCGTATAGTGTACTCATGCGGGCCGCGCGGTTACAGCGGCATGAAGTCGAAGCCTTTCCGGTATTCCTTGGTCAGGTACTGGTTGGCCTTCTTGTCGTTCGTGATCTTCATCGAGGCCACGTCGAACTCAATCTTCTTGCCGGCGAGCAGGGCCACATTGCCCATGTTCGCCACCTCGGTAAGCGGGCCCGCGTAGGAAAAGTCGGAGGAGGCAACGGTCTTGTTGATGCAGGCGTTGATCCAGTGGCGGTAAGAGTTCTCACCCTCGATTCGCGGAATGACCGGGTCGGGCCGCTTGAAATCATCCATCTTGGAAGAGGGCAGCAGGCGTGGCTTGGAGTCTTTTCCGCCCGCCAGGGCAACGCCGCCGGTGCCGGAAAAGTAGGATCCCCCGTCGGGAAAGACCTTCTCCCCGGCAAGCCCTTCGGGAAGGGGCGGAAGGATCTTTCCGTCGTACCAGTAAACAGTGACCGGCGGCATGGCGCCGTGTTCGGTTTCGCGTTTTGGAAACGCGTATTTTATGATTGATTTCAATGGCGGGGACTGCCCGGTCATACCCTCCTGCCGGACCACTTCCACCGAGAAACGGGGGGCCTCCCCGAGGTGAAGCGCCCAGAAGGCCACATCAAGAATGTGGCAGGCCATGTCGCCGACGGCGCCGCAGCCGAAATCCCACCAACCGCGCCACTTGAAGGGCGCATAGCCGGGGTTGTACGGCCGCACGGGCGCCGTTCCAAGCCAGAGGTCCCAGTCCATCGTGTCGGGCACGGTTCTTTCCGGCAGGGCCGAGTCCATGCCCTGCGGCCAAATAGGGCGGTTGGTCCACGCATGAACCTCCTTCACGTCGCCAATGGCGCCCGACCACACCATTTCGCACAGTTCACGGATGGCGTCACCGGAGTGGCCCTGGTTGCCCATGGCGGTAACGACGCCGGTTTCCCTGGCAACCCTGGCCAGCAGGCGCGCCTCGGCAATGGTATGGGTGAGCGGCTTCTGCACACGGACGTGCTTGCCCATCATCATGGCGGTGTAGGCGGCCGGGGCGTGGGTGTGGTCGGGCGTGGTGACGGTGACCGCATCAATTTCCCCGTCCATTTCCTCGAGCATCTTGCGGTAGTCCCTGTACCGCTTTGCGTCGGGCAGCCTGTAGAAGGCCTCCCCGGCATTCTTCTCGTCCACGTCGCACAGGGCCACGATGTTCGCCAGGTTTTTCTCGGCGGCGCAGCTCAGCGTGTCATCCCGACCCTTGCCGCCGGCGCCGATGCAGGCGATGTTCAGCCTGGCGTTCGGGGAAATCTTGCGCGGCACGACTTTGGCCGTGTTCGGCGCAGGTTTGGCGCTGGCGCAACCCGCCAGAACGGCGGTATGGGTGGCGGCGGCAAGAAACGCGCGACGGGTCATGTCCTGCATGCTCACGGTCTGCTTCTCCGGTGTTTTGCCGGTCTTCCGGCGTCTTCGGAAAGATTGGACCAGGCGGGGTCGCGTCCGGTGTTGGCCCGGCCCAAACGGAACAGCCCCGGCGGTCATGAAGACTGCCGGGGCTGTGACGGATGCGCCCTTGCGCCGCCTGGTTACAGCGGCATGAAGTCGAAGCCCTTCCGGTATTCCTTGGTCAGGTACTGGTTGGCCTTCTTGTCGTTCGTGATCTTCATCGAGGCCACGTCGAACTCAATCTTCTTGCCGGCGAGCAGGGCCACGTTGCCCATGTTCGCCACTTCCGTCAGCGGCCCGGCATAGGAGAAGTCGGACATGGCCACGGTGTTGTTCAGGCACGCCTTGATCCAGTGCAGATAGGGGTTTTCGCCCTCGACGCGCGGAATCGTCGGATCAGGGCGCTTGTAATCCTTCATCTTCTCGGCGGGCAGCAGGCGCGACTTGCCGCCGTAGGTGCCCGACGTGGCGATACCCTTCGTGCCGATGAAGAGCGAGCCGTTGTCACCGTCGCCGAGCTGCTCGTCCGCGGGAACGCCCTCGGGGCGCGGCGGTTTCATCTTGCCGTCGTACCAGTACACCGTCACCGGCGGCATGAGGCCGTTCTCAGTCTGGCGCTCGGGGAACTCAAACTTGATGATGGACTTCTTCGGCGGGGTCTGCTTGGTCATGCCTTCCTGCTTGACCACCTCGACCGAGTACTTCGGCGCCGCGCCCAGGTGCAGCGACCAGAAGGCCGGGTCCATGATGTGGCAGGCCATGTCGCCGATGGCGCCGCAGCCGAAATCCCACCAGCCGCGCCACTTGAACGGCGCGTAGGCCGGATTGAACGGGCGCACTGGCGCCGTGCCGAGCCACAGGTCCCACAGATCGGAAGAGCGTCGTGTAGGGAAAGAGTGTAGATCTCGGTGGTC
>CALDSM010000786.1 GCA_937923585.1 uncultured bacterium | reverse complement strand
CGCCATGTTCTTGAGACATGCCCGTTTCGCTGTTTTCCCGTGGAGGAAGACGGCGTTCTGGTGGGACTTGTCACGCGGGACGAACTGCAGAGGGCGCTTGACGCCCAACGCGCCCCGAGAATCGAAGCGGCGACCATCTGCCATCCTGACCAAACCATAAGTGAACTGGCGGACAAGTTCATTCAGTCGCCCCTCGGCGTTCTTGTGGTCACCACCAAGTCGGACGGCAGGATTCTCGGCGTGCTGACCCTCCATGACCTGCTGCGCGCCCAGGCGGCCGTCTTGGACGGCTAATGCGCCGACGAAGGGCGGATGGGATGGGGTGGGATGGGATGGGTCAACTGTTGTGAGATTGGAGCGTTGATGATAGACTACCTGTAAAGGGTTCGGTTGCATCCGCGACCGGAGGCGTTGCGGAATGGTCGGGCCGCCATTCTGCCGTATCTTCGCGTTCTGGAGAAGAGGAATGCCGGGGTTTGCTGCTTCTGCCGCCAGGGCCGACGGCCTTTGTGGCCGCTTTCGCGCCGGGAAGCCGTCGCCGCCGGTGCCAGTGGCGACCAATCGTCTGGCCTGCGCAACGCGCAGGCGCTTAGCAGCGTGCCTGCGGGTTTGTGCAACGGCGGGCATTGGCCGGGCAGGCCTGCGGAGTTCCGGCCACAGTTCGGGCGTTTCCACGCCTCTTTCTGTCCATTTCCAAAACGTGACTCCGCCTCCTCTTCGAGAGTCCACCTGCGCCCAACGCAAGCCTTCCCGTGCGCCCGCAGACCGGGGGCGGTCCTGCAAGAGGCAGGAAAAGCGGACAAGACTTAAACAGAAGGAGACCAAGAGATGAAAGTGGGCCTTATGGGATTTGGCCGGGCGGGAAGAGCCGTTGCATCGGTGCTGCTGGAGTCCAAGGAGACCTGCCTTGAATGGGTCATACGCAAATCACAAAGACTCGAGCACCGTTCTGTGCCTGAGTTTCTGGGCGTCCAGTCCGATGAGCCGGGTCTGATCTATACCAAGGATGAGTTTTCGTCGGCCGAACTGCTGGACCGGTTCCCGGTGGACGCCATCGTTGACTTCTCCTCGGAACAGGGCATCGAATACTATGGGGAAGAGGCGGCCAAGAGGCGCATCACCATCATCAACGCCATCTCCAGCTATTCACCGGAAAAAATGGAATACATCCGCCAACTCTCCACCCGCACACGGGTGCTCTATTCTCCCAACATCACTCTTGGCATCAACTTCCTCATCATTGCGGCCAAGATTCTGAAGCAGATTGCCCCATACACCGACATAGAGATTGTGGAGGAACATTTCAAGAAGAAGAGCGAAGTCTCCGGCACTGCCAAGAAGATCGCCGAAGGCTTGGAACTCCCCCTGGAAAGCATAAAGACCATAAGGGCCGGCGGCATCATCGGTGTTCACGAGATCATCTTCGGATTCCCGTTTCAGACCGTCCGGCTGAAGCATGAGTCCATTACGCGTGAAGCCTTCGGAAACGGCGTGCTCTTTGCGGTTCGGCACATGCCCAAGGCTGAAACCGGGCTCTACACCATGGAGGATTTGATGATCCCCTATTTCAACATAAACAAGCCCGAGGCCAAGTTCGCTGAGGAACAGATTCCGCCTTGGTGGAAGGTCTGGTGAGTCTGCCACCGGCGGGAAGTTGTGACTTCATTCTTCCGGCCGCCCCCTTTCATGCTGCGGCGACTATTTCAAAAGAAGCGCCTCCGCGATGACGCCGTAGTGGTCGGCCAGGTCAATCGCCTGGCCGTTGTATTCGCGGGTGGGACGCTGGATGTGCTGGGTACGGATGGTGGTCTGCGTGCCCCGCGGGTCCAGCAGGACGTGGTCTATATGGGCCAGCTTGCTTTTGCCGCGCTTCCAACTGTTGTTCGAATCGGAAGTGTAGGGCCGCGGATCGTCTATGGGAAAGTCGGTCATGCCTGTCTCTCGCAGCAGGGCACCGTATTCGGGCGTGTCCTTCTTGATGTTGAAGTCGCCGACGAAGAACTGCGGCACACGGTCTCGGCGATTCGGCTTCAGAAGGCGTTCTTCCGCCGTTTTCAGGCTGGACAGCCTGTAATCGTCCTTGCCCGTGGGGAAATGGGTGCCCGCCACCTGAAAGGTGAATCCGTCCTTGGTCCCTTCGATGAGCGTGGAGCCTTTTGCGGCAAAGCGTTCCACGCCGGCGCCAACGTTGAAGACCACGTGGGCCGCATGCTTGATGGGCACTCGCCCCAGGAAGAGCACGCCGCTGCTCAACTGCCAGAAGTGCCCGCCGCGGCGCGGAAGCACGACATAGGGATACACGGACCGCAGCCCGTCAACCAAGTCCGCCACACGCTTCGGGTCAAAGGCCTCCTGCAGACAAACCACGTCGTAGTCCTGCTGTTTGAGGTAGTCCACAATCCACGCCGCGCGCACCTGCTGCATCTTGTCCAATGGGGGAATCCAGCCCCCGAGAAGGGACGGCAGCATCTGGATGTTCCAGGTCAGGATCTTGAGCTGCGATTCTGCCTTCGCCTCCGTTTGCGCGCCTGCCTTCTCTGGCGGGAAAAAGTCCTCGCGACAAACCGGCCGCAGAGAATATATCGTCCAGGACAAGAATGCCGCGCACAGCACCGCCCCCAGGCATACCGTTCCCGCCAGAATCTTGAAAAACCGCCGCATTGTTCTGTTCTCCTGAATTGGCCCCTGGGTCTCTGGTTTAAGACTTACAAAGGCAACATGCGGTTACAGGACCATTGGACAGCACTGCGCGCCGGGCGCAACAACAGCCGGATCGGGGTGAAGAGAGGGAAAGGGGGCCAAGTTTTGCGTCCAGGCGGACCTCTGGATTCGCCGCAAATCCTGATTTTATCATAATGCCGGAATTTTGTCCGCGAAAGAAAAAACTTGCAATGCGCAAGCTGCTAAATTATCCTCTTTGAACGAGTCAACGGTGCTTTTGCCGTTCCTTCCCGCAGTATTGGTCTGGCGGCAAGGGATGGCATGGCAGGCTTTCCGGCAGATGCCGGGATCAACGTCCGTACAAAGTTCCCATTTTGAACCGGCGGCAGGTCCGCAGACTAAACGGAGGATAATTTCCATGAAGAAGCTGGTAATGGTCAGTCTGTGCATGGCGGTGCTGGGCATGGTGCTGTGCATGCCGACGGCGGCGGCGGACGCCAAGGGCGGCCCCATCAAGATTGGCGCGATCTTCTCCGTCACCGGACCGGCCTCCTTCCTCGGCGCGCCCGAGGAGAAGACCGCCAAGATGCTGGTCGAAAAGATCAACAAGGAGGGCGGCGTGCTGGGCCGTCCGATTGAACTGGTCATCAAGGACAGCGGCGGCAACCCGGAAAAGGCGGTCTCTTTTGCCAAACAGTTGATCGAGGAAGAAAAGGTGCTGGCGATCATCGGCCCGTCCACCAGCGGCGAGACGATGCAGATCAAGAACCTGTGCGAGGAGAACAAAATGATCCTCGTTTCCTGCGCGGCGGCGGAGGTCATCGTCAATCCGGTCGCGAAGTACGTGTTCAAGACCCCGCAGAAGGACAGCCAGGCGGTCACGTGGATCTTCAACACGATGAAGGAAAAGGGCATCAGCAAGGTCGCCATGCTGAGCGGCAGTGACGGATTCGGCAAAGCCGGCAAGAACCAGGTGGAGAGCATGGCGCAGGCTGCGGGCATCGAGCTGCTCTGCAACGAGGTCTATGACGCCAAGGCAACCGATTTGACCGACGTTCTTACCAAGGTGAAAGGCACCGCGGGCGTCCAGGCGGTCATCAACTGGACGGTGGCACCGGCCCAGTCAATCCTGCTGAAGAACATGAAACAAATCGGGCTAGACCTGCCGCTGTTCAACAGCCACGGCTTCGGCAATCCCAAGTACGCGGCGGCGGCGGGCGAGGCGGCCGAGGGCACGCTCTTCCCGGCGGGGCGGCTGCTGGTGGTGGACGAACTGGCGGACAGCCATCCGCAGAAGGCGCTGCTGGCGGCGTACAAGAAGGATTACGAGGCGCTGTACAAGGAGGATGTGAGCACCTTCGGCGGGCACGCCTACGACGCCCTTCTGTTCGTGACGGAGGCGGTCAAGAAGGCCGGCTCGACGGACAGCGCCAAGGTGCGCGACGCCATCGAGGGGCTGAAGGGCCTGGTCGGCACGGCGGGCGTTTTCAACATGACCCCCGAGGATCACACCGGTCTTGCGCTGGACGCGTTTGAGATGATGACGGTCAAGGGCGGAAAGATCACGATCTACAAGAAGTAGCGGCAGGTCCCGTCATTGCGGGCGACCACCGTCATTGCGAGCGAAGCGAAGCAATGACGTGGTGGGAAAAGTGGACTGATATGGAAGTTTGTCAGCGTGAAGCTCCGGTTGGTACCATGGCCGGGGCTTTCGCTTACGGGACGCATTCATGGGTAGCGGCGATCTCATACTGCAATATCTGCTCTCGGGAATCACCAAGGGCAGCATTTACGCCGTTGTTGCAATCGGGTTCAACCTGATCTTCAGCGCGACGGGCGTGCTCAATTTCGCGCAGGGCGAATTCGTCATGCTGGGCGGCATGATCGCCGTGACCCTGTCGTTCTACGTGCCGCTGCCCGTGGCGATAACCGGGGCGGTGGTTGCAGTGGCGCTCATCGGCTGCCTGCTGGAAATCCTGTTCTTCCGGCGGCTGCACCGCCATTCGATCATGCACATGATCATCATCACCATCGGCCTGTCCATCGTCATTCAGGAGGTTGCCCTGCATGTCTGGGACGAACAGGTGCGGTCGCTGCCCTACTTCACCGGCAACGAGGTCTCGTCGGTAAGCCTCTTCGGGGCGGCCATCTCGCCGCAGGTGCTGTGGGTGCTGGGCACGGTGGCGGTGGTGTTCGTGCTGCTGCATTCCTTCCTGCGCTACTCGCTGCAGGGCCGGGCGATGCGGGCCTGCTCTTCCAACCCCGAGGCGGCGATGCTGTCGGGCATCAACATCGCCAACCTGCGCACGCTGTCGTTCGGGCTGAGCGCGGGCATCGGAGCGCTGGCCGGCTGCGTCATTTCACCGATTACCATGACGCAGTACGAGATGGGCGGGCCGCTGGCAATCAAGGGCTTTGCCGCCGCGATTCTGGGCGGGCTGGGCAACCCCATGGGCGCGGTGGCGGGCGGGCTCATCGTGGGCGTGCTGGAGGCGTTCAGCGTGAGCAGGCTGCCCGCGGCCTACAGCGACGTGACCGCGTTCGCGGTGCTGCTGCTCGTGCTGTTTGTGCGGCCGCAGGGCCTCTTCGGATCGCCCGCCGGCGACAGCGTTCGGGAGTTCTGACGTGAGACTGCGCCGGTTCATCCTTCTGCCCCTGCTGCTCGCCGCGATGGCGGGCACGCACCTGCTGCTGCGCGCAACAGAACAGGAGTACTGCCTGACCCAGCTCACCATGTCGCTGTATTACGCGCTGGTGGTGGTCGGGCTGGGCGTGGTGATGGGCTATGCGGGCCAGGTGTCGCTGGGCCACGGCGGTTTCTTCGCCATCGGCGGCTACACGACCGCCGTGCTCACCACGCACGATTTCTCCGCATACAGGGACACGGCCTGGGCCGCGTTGCTCAAGACGGCCCACGCGTTCGTGCTCAAGGAGGACCTGTTCGGCGCGCAAATCATGGTGGTAACGCCGTGGGCGGCCTTTCTCGCAGCCATGGCCCTCACCGTGTCCATTGCGGTGCTGATCGGCTGGCCCGCGTTGCGGCTCAAGGGCCACTACCTCGCCATGGCCACGCTCGGTTTCGGCCTGATCGTCTACAAGATTGTGCTGGGCAGCACCATTACCGGTGCGTCCGACGGCATCAGCAGCGTCCCTGAATGGCCGCTTTTCGGCGGGCTGGTGGTGTCGGGCAAGAGCGCACTGCGCGTGCAGAACTATTACATCGCCTGCTGCATCATGCTGGCCGTGCTGCTGCTGCTCCAGAACATGGTGCGCTCGCGCGTGGGCCGGGCGCTGCTGGCGATCCATGATCGTGAGACTGCCGCCAACGCCATGGGCATCAACACGGCGTCGTACAAGCTGCGGACTTTCGTGCTGAGCGCGGTCCTGGCGTCGGCGGCGGGCGTGCTCTTCACGCACTACGCGGGCGGCATCGGCCCGTCGGAGGCGAGCGCGCTCAAGTCGGTGCGCTACTTGGCGCTGGCGGCGGCGGGCGGCATGGCGAACCTGTGGGGCGTGGCCGTCATCAGCACGCTGATCAATTTCCTGTCGCTGCGCGACTGGTTCGGCAGCTATGACAACGCCGTGTTCGGCACGATGCTGATCGTGATTGTCTCCATCGCGCCCGAGGGCCCGCTCAAGCCGCTGGGCCAGGCGGTGCGCAGACTGTTCGGCAAACTGCTGCCGTCGGGGGGGGGCTCTCATGGCGCTGCTTGACGTGCAGAATGTCCGCCGCAGTTTCGGCGGGCTCGTGGCCGTGGACAAGGCATCGTTCACGGTCGAGCAGGGACTGGTCAAGGCGCTCATCGGCCCAAACGGCGCGGGCAAAACAACGCTGTTCAACATTGTCTCCGGTCTGCTGGCCACGGAGACCGGGCAGATCCGGTTCAAGGACAGGCGCATCAACGGACTGCGTCCGTACCAGATCGCGCGGGCGGGCATCGCGCGCACCTTCCAGAATCCGAGCCTGTTCCTTCAGATGAGCGTGATTGAAAACGTGATGGTCGGCCAGCACGTGCGGACCCGGGCCGGATTTGCGGCGTGCTGCCTGCGCCTGCCGGGGCAGCAAAGAGAAGAGCGTGCCATCCGCGACGCGGCGATGCGGCAGTTGGAGTTTGTGGGCCTGGCCCACCTGGCGGACGCCTCCGCCGGCGCGCTGACCTTCGGCCAGCGGCGCATGGTGGAGCTGGCGCGGGCGCTGGCCACCGAACCGGCGCTGGCGCTGCTCGACGAGCCGGCCAGCGGGCTGAACAACAGGGAAACGGCCGACCTGGGCGCGCTCATCCTGAAGATGCGCGACACGGGCGTGACCGTGCTGCTGGTGGAGCATGACATGTCCCTGGTGATGGACATTTCGGACGATATCGTGGTGCTGCACAATGGGACGCCCATTGCGCAGGGGCCGCCCTCGGCCATACAGAACGACCCTAGGGTCGTGGCGGTGTATCTCGGTGATGATGCCCAACATGTTGCTTAGTGTGCGCAACCTCCGCTGCGGCTACGGCAGCCTGGAGGTGGTGCGCGGCGTGAGCCTGCACGTGTGCGCCGGCGAGATCGTCGGCCTGCTCGGCGCCAACGGCGCCGGCAAGTCGTCGCTGCTCAAGTCGCTCGCGGGCCTGGTGGCGCCGTGGAGCGGCGAGATCACGGTCAACGGCCGGTCCACCCGCGGCATGCCCGCATGGCGCGGCGTGAGCAACGCGATGGTGCTGGTGCCCGAGGGGCGGCAGGTCTTCGCCGAAATGACCGTGCGCGAGAACCTGCTGATCGGCGGCTACCACAACAAGGACCGCCGCATGGACCTGGAAATCGTGCTGGACCGTTTTCCGAAGCTGCGCGAGCGCATCGGCCAGGTGGCGGGCACGCTTTCGGGCGGCGAACAACAGATGCTGGCGCTGGGCCGCGCGCTGATGACCCGCCCCAAAATGCTGATGCTGGACGAGCCCTCGATGGGACTCGCCCCGCTCATGGTGAAGGAGGTGTTCGCCGAGATCCTCAAGATGAAGGAACTGGGCGTGACCGTGCTGCTGGTGGAGCAGAACGCCGTGGCGACGCTCGGCGTCGCCGACCGCGCCTACGTGATGGAGACGGGCGAGATCATCATGGAAGGCGAGTCCCGCGACCTGATGAACAACCCGGAGGTGCGGCGGGCCTACCTCGGAAAAGGCTACAAGGAGGTCTGGGAATGAGTGTGTTCGAGCGCCGTTGCGAGCTGATGCCGCGTGCCGAACTCGATCAGCTCCAGTTGGAACGGATGCAGGCGCTGCTGGTGCGGCTCAAGCGCAACGTCCGCCGCTGCCGCGAGCAGATCGGCGACGCGCGGGTCGAGTCCCTTGCCGGCATGGCGAAACTGCCCATGACCACGCCCGAGGACATGGCCGAGAGTTTTCCGTACGGCATGTTCGCCCTGCCGCTGCGCGAGGTCATCCGGCTTCATTCCACGATGGGGTTTCAGGGACGGCCGCTGGTCATCGGCCACACCCGCAACGATTTGGCCCAGTGGGGCCGGCTTGCCGCGCGGCAACTGGTCGCCAGCGGCGTCACCGCCAACGACGTCATCCAGGTCTGCCTCGGCGCGGGGTTCTACCGCGGCGCGCTCGGCTATGTGCTCGGCGCGGAGCAGATCGAGGCGTCGGTTATCGCCGAGGAACCGTTCCACATAGACTCCCAACTGGCCATGCTCCAGAACTACCGCCCCACCACGCTGATCACCACGCCGGTCAACGCGCGCGAACTGGTGCGCGCCATGCAGGAGCGGCGCATTGACCCGCAGTCGTTCCACCTGCGGACCGTGCTGCTGTCGCGGCCGGTCAGCGCGGAGGAGCGCGAGGGACTGCGCGCCGGGCTGCTGGTCAGCGTGCAGTCCAATTTTGGCATTGAGGAGGTGCTGGACCCGGGGCTCTGCGTCGAATGCCCCGAGGGCCGCTTCCACGTCAATGAGGATCATTTCCTGGCGGAGGTCTGCGACGGCGAACTGGTCGTCACCACGCTGTGCCGCGAGGCCATGCCGCTGCTGCGCTACCGCACCCGCATTGCCTGCAAAATGAGCCATGAAAAGTGCGCCTGCGGCCGCACCGGCGCCGTCATCATCCCCGGCGAGCGGCTCGACGGCCGCCTGCGCGTCAGCGAGACCCCCTTCTACGAGGCGCAGATCGCACAGGTGCTCGCGCAGACCCGCGCCAAAGACCACAATTTCTGGACCAAGGTCACGGACAGCGCCGTGGTCATTTTTGTGCAGCTCACCACGGAACTGTTCTCCGACATGATGTGGCCGCTGGGTGAATTGCAGCGCCAGATTGAGGGGGAGTTCCTGACGCGGCTGGGCATTCCCGTGGAAGTCCGTTTCGTGCAGGGCAAACCTTCTTAATTGACAATGGACAATTGACAATGGACAAGGAACCGCTTGTGTGTTGCCAGTGAAGGAGTTCGGTCATGCGCATGCTCTTGTGTCTGTTCGTCGTCATTGCTTCCTGCTGTCCGGTGTTCGCCGCTGAAACCTCTCAGGACGCGACAAAGGGCGCCCCGTCGAAACTTCCCTCGCTCGCGCCGGACAAGGAATGGCATCTCAAGTGGAGCGACGAATTTGACGGGAAGGAAATTGACGCTGCCAAATGGGAGGTGATTGGGGACAGTCCGCGCCGGGACGGATTCTGGACCAAGAGCGCCGTGGCGCTCGACGGGAAGGGCAACGCGGTCCTGTACACCAAGAAGGAGGGGGACCGTTACGTCAGCGGCGCGATGCGGACGCTGCACAAATTCGATCACGCCTTCGGCTATTGGGAGGCGCGCTGCAAACTGCCCACGCAGGTCGGCCACTGGCCGGCCTTCTGGCTGATGCCCGTTGGCGGGCTGCCCGACGGCGTGGACAGGGGCCGCGAGGGCACGGAAATAGACATCATGGAGAAGGCATGGCTCAAGAGCATGGTGACGCATACGCTCCACTGGGACGGCTACGGCACAAACCACAAGTCGGAAAGCAAAGAGGTCAACAAGAACGGCCTGAATGAGGGGTTTCACACCTACGCTGTGTGGTGGACGCCTGAATTCTACGCGTTCTATGTGGACGGCGAGGAGACGTGGCGCACATCGGCGGGCGGTGTCATGCAGAAGCCGGCCTACGCGAAACTCACCGAGGAAATCGGCCCGTGGGCGGGCAAGATCAGCGAGGCCAAACTCCCGGACGCGTTTGTGGTGGATTATGTGCGGGTGTATGACGTGGCGGAGGCGGGAAAGCGCTGAGGAAGAACGCATCGCAGGACGTGCCGGTGCCATGAGTTGAGGGCCGCGACACGCGCCCTTGCATGGTTTATGAAAAGGGGGAACGGCAAAACAACCCGGCCGCGTCATTCCCGCGAAGGCGGGAATCCAGGTTTACCAAGTACTCGGGTCATACTCGCATCAGCCGGGATTCCCGCCTTCGCGGGAATGACGAAACTCAGGGGCCTTCTCTGCAGATGGTCCTTGTCCCGACCCGCACCGTCCCGCTATGCTGTAATCCATGGACTGGTGCATTGAGACAGACGGTTTGATCAAGGATTACGAGGGTGTGCGCGCCGTGGACGGGATTGCCCTGCGCGTTGAGCGGGGCAGTTTCTATGGATTTCTCGGGCCAAACGGCGCGGGCAAATCCACCACGATCAAGATGCTCACGGGCATCGTCGCGCCGAGTGCGGGCAGCGCGCGCGTGCTGGGGATGGACCTGCGCCGCAGCCCGCTGGCCATCAAGCGCCGCATCGGAGTGGTGCCCGAGGATCTGGGGTTGTTCGAGAACCTGACCGGGCTGGAGTACCTCACCTTCGTGGGCCGCATGCACGGCATGCCCAAACAAACCATTCTGGACCGGTCGCACGAACTGCTGTCGCTCATGGGCCTCGCCGACAGCTGCAAGTCGCTCACTTTCGAGTACTCGCACGGCATGCGCAAGAAACTGGCCATGTCGGCGGCCATCATCCACGACCCCGAACTGCTGTTCCTCGATGAGCCTTTCGAGGGCGTGGACGCCATCGCCTCGCGCACGATGCGCAGGGTGCTGGAGCGCATGGTCGAGCGCGGCGCAACCATTTTCCTCACCTCGCACATTCTCGACATCGTCGAGCGGCTGTGCAGCCACGTGGGCATCATCGTACAGGGCCGGCTCGCCGCCCAGGGGCGCATGGAGGACGTGGCCGCGGGGGGCCGGCTGGAGGACGCCTTCGTGGCGGCTGCGGGGGTGCCCGCCGATGTGGACGCGGGACTGTCGTGGCTGGAGTCCCGTTGATGCTGCGGCAGGTGTGGGCGCTGATCGCGCTCAAGTGGACGCTGCTGCGGCACACCTGGCACGCGGGAAGATGGGTCTCGCTGGCGCTCGGCATCGGGCTGAGCGCGGGCGCGATTTTGTTGTCGCTGGGGCTGGCTGTCGGCTTCTATTTCCTCGGCATGGCCGCGGCAAAAACCGAAACGCCCGCCGCCCGCCTGCTCCTGCTCGACCTGCCGGCGGCGCTCTACCTCTTCTTCTGGCTTTGGGGGCTGCTGATGGAGGTGCAGCGCAGCGACATTATTGACCTGCGCAGGCTCCTGCATCTGCCCGTGTCGCTGCGCATGGTGTATCTGTTCAACTTCATCGCAACGCTTGCCGGTCCGCTGCTGCTGCTGTCGCTGCCGGGTGCGGTTGCGCTGCTGTGCGGGCTGCACCGCCCGTGGACGCACATGGAAGCCTTTCTTGACCCCTGGGCCCCGGCGGTGTTTGTGCAGCCGCTGGTATGGGGCGGGGTGCTGCTCATGGCCTCATTTGCGCTCATGCTCGCGGCCTGGGCCCACTATCTGCGCAGCGTGCTCGCCATCCTCATGGAGGACAAGCGCAAACGGCGGCTGGTGCTGACGCTGATCCCCGTGCTTTTCATTGTGCTGGGACAGTTGCCCGGCCTGTTGTCGCAGGTGTTCCAGCTTCACCCCAAAGGCGGTGCCCCGCTGGATGAAAACACCCTGCTGCAGGGCCTGATGTGGGGGCACCTCGTCTTTCCGCCCGCATGGCTTCCGCTGGGGCTGTGGGCGCTGAAAATGCATGCCCTGCCCCGCGCGTTGCTGCTCTGCGGCGGGTTGCTGGCCATGACGCTGCTCGGGCTTGCCCTCGGATACCGCGCCACGCTGCGCCATTACACCGGCGCGGGCGCGGCCCCTTCCGCGCTCCGGGTGAAGACCGCCGCCGCCGCGCAGAAGCCATCCAAACCGGTGACGCTGCGCAGGCTGCCCTTTGTCGCCGACGACACGGCGGGTTTGTTCTGGAGTTTCTTCACCGCGTACCGGCGGCATCCCAGCATCCGCCTGCAACTAATCATGCCGCTCGCCTTCGGCCTGTTTCTGCTGTTCATGTACCGGGCCGGCGCCTACGGCGGGCGCATGACCAACGACCGCGCCTGGCTTCCCGTCGCCGCGCTCGTCTGGCCCTATCTGAATTTCGGCGTGTTCCTGTTCAATGCGTTCGGCGCCGACGGCCCCGCCTTCCGCGGACTGGTGCTGCTGCCCACGCCGCGCAGGCGCTTTTTGCTGGCCAAGCACCTGGCCCTGTTCCCCTTTGTGGGCGGGCTGGCCGCGGTGTTTGTGGGGCTCGGGGCTG
>CALDSM010000785.1 GCA_937923585.1 uncultured bacterium | reverse complement strand
TGTCATGCGTGGTGGCAGATTGTGTCTGTGTTCCCTCAGGTGTCGAAACAAAGGAGTGAGAACCATGTTTTCTTCAAGACTGTTCATGCTGGTCGTGTGCGCCTCTCTGTTTGTGGCGGCGTGTTCCGGTTGCACCGTGGTTTCAAAAATTGTGCCTGGGGAGAACATTTCCGTGACGCCGGAAAAGGGAACAGGGACCGTGACCATTTCCGCCGATGTGGGTTCGGGGCCGGAAGGCCCTGCCGGTCCGCAGGGGCCCGTCGGACCGGAGGGCCCGGCCGGGGTCGCGGGACCAAAGGGCGATACAGGGTCGGAAGGGCCTGCGGGGCCGCAGGGACCCGCGGGTGAAGTGGGTCCGGCGGGACCCGTGGGCCCAGCCGGTCCGGCGGGACCAAAAGGTGACACCGGCGCTCAGGGGGTTAAGGGCGACACCGGTTCACAGGGTGAAGTCGGACCGCAGGGGCCCAAAGGCGATACGGGGCCGCAGGGTGTTCCTGGAGTGGACAATGTCGCGGAACCGCCTGCCTACAGCCAAGGAGGCACCATCGCGATTCCGGCCCATGACGGTGTCATTGACGTGCCTGAGCTGACAATATCCGACTTCCTCCCGAAAAACAAGCCTGTTTTGGTGCAGTTGGTCGGAAGCGAAATGAGTTTCCGGGAATTCCGTTTCCAGATGCTTCTGTATAAGAACAACGAACGAGTGGCGGATTTCTACTTTGGGCAGTCTCCGGTAGACTCTAAAATTACGGTCCCTGCGTCGAGTTTGTCAACCATTCTCCCCGGACTGGGTACGGATCCCTGTGATCTGTCCATCAAGGTTGGGCCTTGTGCAAACCAGGTGGACATTAACGCCAAACTGTGCGCGCTGGAGTTCTGATTCGTCAGAAGAACCGGGACGCGAGTCTGAAACTGCCTTGGGACAGCGGGGTGCGTTGTTGCGACGCATCCCGCTGTGTCCTGTTCGGCTACAAGATCCGAGGGGTGGCCTGTCTCCCATTGGTTTTGGGATCGCAGTCACGGGTCGGATCTTTTTGCACCGTAATCCACGCATCCTGCGGCACTGCGCAGTTTTCTCTTTGCGCTTTGAAGCAACAGGAGGCGGCATGCGCCGCACCCTGTGAATTCCAAAGTCCTCGGGGTCGGCGCTGTCAGCGACAAGGCTGGCGTGTGCGGCAACTGTGCACGGACGAGGAAGACAAGGCTTTTCTGACGATCATCCGGACGGGGCCGACAAGGCGACTGAAATGGAATCGCTGGACTTCCGCCCGGTGCCAATAATCCCATCCCTCGGGTCAGGTTTACGGCTCTACGCAGACTTTTTCCGGCACCGCCTTCCCGAAGACCGCTAATGTGGAACTGACCCGGGGCATGGCCACGCCCACCGGCGAGGCGGAACCCGGGATTATATCCGCGCGTTCGGGTGTTTGACGATAGTCTACTTCTATTCTGTCTGCACATCAGGGTGGCCCATGAAAGACCAAAACAAGAGGGACGAGAGGCTCGGTGTCGGGAAGTTGTCCGTTTCACCGGGTTCAGGCACGCGCGTCGGCGGGGACATCGGGCCGCGGGACGTGCCGAAGGTGGGATTTCTGGAGAAGTTTCGGGCGCAAGACGTTACGGGGTGGACATTGCGCTGTAGCCTGACAGTCACAATGGTGGTGGCGGCGTTTGGCCTGCGTTTTGCACTGACTGCATGTGTCGGCCCGGGATTGCCCACCTACATCACCTTTTACCCCGCGCTGATGGTGGTTGCCGTGATGGCCGGGTTCTGGGCCGGCGTTGCAGCAACTTCATTGGTTGCGGCTGGAACGATATTCTGGATTCTTCCGCCGACGGGGGAGTTTGCGGTGGGATTGCCGGCGGATCGCATGGGCCTGGCACTGTTCACGTGTATGGGTGTATTCATAAGTGTGTTTGCCGAGTTCCACCGCCGCAGCCGGGACACGCTTGCCTCCTATGAGCGCGAGGCCGCGATGCGCGAAGCGAGAGACGCACTGCGCAGGCACGCGGAACTGGTTGATCCCGCTCGCGCGGAGGTGATTGCGGGGGAAATGCTCGCCGCTGTGCGGGACCGTGGCGCATCGGATGCGAG
>CALDSM010000784.1 GCA_937923585.1 uncultured bacterium | reverse complement strand
GACCACCGAGATCTACACTCTTTCCCTACACGACGCTCTTCCGATCTCGATCATGTCAACGTCCAGGTGTGCCACCGCCGTCTCAAGCCTGACCAGGGAGTCACGGGAAGTGAAACCCGAGGTCCCCGCGTTAATTACGGTGACATTGTACCCCCGCTGCCTTAGAATCGCTTCCAAGACTGCTGGGTATGCCTTTTTCCAGTCACCGACTCCGTCGTCGTATGTGGTTGACCCGCCGAGGCAGGCGATGCGAAACTCTCCTTGCGGTTTGGGCATGGCAATTTCAAGCCCCCTAAAACCCAGGGAGTTGTGTAGATTATCCCCTCTTCTATATCCGGGAGTCATGACTTCCCGGTATCCGGCAGATCTGCGCTGTTTCAGTTTTCCGCGGAATTCCGCCCGTTGAACCAATTCCGGCGGGGCTATAAGTCTCAAAGCACGGCTATCCTCCAGGTTGTCCATGTTGTATGTCACATACATGCGCAGACCCGCCTCGCAGATCAGAAAGATGCCTCCCATGGCAATCCCAAGAAAGGCAAGGGCATTTGCGCAATGTTGAACGCGACTCCTTGACCAAGACATGCGTCTTATCCTTTCTGAACCGCAAAGAAGACTGACCGACCTGAAGAATTTACAGCGCAGCGCCCGTGAATTCAATCTGTCTGCAAGTGCAGCCGGGATGAACGCATCTAATTCTGCAAGAGTCCAGAATCCCAGCCTTGCCGCAGCTTCGCCATTTGCGGTAGTAACCATGACTTTCGCTCGTGCGCGTGCTCGTCGTCGAAGGCTGCGGATGCATCTTCATGTTTCCATGTTTCCATGTTTCCATGTTTCCAAGAAGAGCCTGCGCGCAGGGAAGGCCGTATTTTCAGGAGCTATGAACAACAGATGCCGGTCAATGGGAGCGGTTACGATGACGGGCACGGGCACAAAACAGGCCGGAAAGGTGGAACCTTATGAATTCTCACCGGCAGATCGGGCTGTGGCGCATGACCGTTTCCAGGAAACGGTGAAGGCCACCACTGATGCAACGGCGCTTTGGTGAAGGCATGCCGCGGAGCATGCCAGGACGCGTGTCGGAAAACCCCGGAATTGCCCGATGACTCCCGGCATCGCCATTCGAGACAACATGCCGTTGTCAGGCCTTGCCGAAGCCTGCACATTCAAAACACAGGAATACTCACGCCCGCAACGGGTGCTTCCGGTCCTCCAGAGGCAACGTTACGCGTTTGCCACTGATGTGCGAGGCGAATATGGCGGAGACCATTTCGAGTGAGGCCCGGCCCTCGTGCAGGCTTGCGGCGGGGGCGCGGTCCTCGCGAATGGCGGCCATCAGGTCGTTTACAATGGGCGCGTAGCGGTCCGCCGAGGGGTGGACTATCTTCGTCACGGGCGCGTCCGGCAGCGGCTCCCAGCCGGTGCCCTTTTCCTTGTCGGGCAGCCAGGACGGACCGCGCAGCACGCGGATGAGCGGCACAAAGGGCACACCCTCCATGCGGATGCTCAGCACTCCCGCGGTGCCGTACACATCAATGCCCCAGCGGTTGCCCTTCTCGCCGCGGTTCTTGACGCTCGAATAGATTCCGGTGACGCCGTTGTCGAAACCGAACACCGCCTGGATGGTGTCGCCGACGACCGGGCCGAGCGGTTCGGTGGCCTCGTGGATGTCTTCGCGCACGGCGGGCCTGCCGTTGGCCAGCGCCGTGGCCTGACACCAGCGTGCATCCCCGGCAATGCAGCGCATCAGGTCGAAGGTGTGGGCGCCCAGCACCACCGTGTCCTCGCCGCCGGAACGGTGGTCCTCCTTGCCCCTCACGCGCAGTTCCATGACGTTTCCAATCAGCCCTTCATGCACCAGTTTGATCGCGTGCAGCACCTCGGCCGTCCTGTGCCAGTTAAAGGCAATGGCCCACTTGAGGTTCTTTGCGTCCACCGCAGCAACCATTTCGTCGGCCTCGGCGAGGTCGGTCGCCAGCGGCTTCTCGATGAACCCGTGCGCGCCGCAGGCGGCCGCGGCCAGCACGTAATCCTTGTGGTTAATCGTGCAGCGCGGACACACCGTCACCAGGTCGGGCTTTTCTTTCTCCAGCATGTCGCGGTAATCGGCGTAGGTCCGCTGCGCTTTGCATTCCGCGGCGCGCTTTGCCCGGCCACCCTCATCCGGGTCACTGAGCCCCACAATTTCCACGTCCTCACGCAGCGCCCACGCGAGATGCAGGTCATGGCCGTAGCCGCCCTGCTTCGTGTCGCCGATAATGCAGATGCGCGTCTTCTTATCCGGCGGTGCCTGCGCCAATACCGTTCCGCTCGCCGCCAACGCGGCGGCACCCAAGAATCCACGACGGGAAATGTCCATGTCCGGCTCCTTTCGATAAGCATCGGCCATTATAGCCCACGGGCCGCGGCGGCAGCTTTTATGGAGTGCGGTGGCAGCGACGCCGCTTTGGCTTGGCCGAAGTCATGACCCGTCTGTCGAGTCATTGCCACACCGAGCCAAAGCGGTGTCGCTGCCACCGCACTCCATATAGCTCCATATGGCTCCGTACGCCTCGGCCATAGAAAGAAGGAACGCCGCCCGCTATGGCAGCGGGCGGCGGGAGGAGAACCGGAAGCGCCTTTCGGCCGTCTCCGGCACGGTTAGGCTTTCTTCTCTTCCAGCGCCATCTTGGTGTACTTTCCGATGATCCCCGGCACCATGTCGGGCTCCACGCAGCCGAACACCTTGTCCTCGATCATGACCACCGGCGCCAGGCCGCAGGTGCCCAGGCAGCGCGTGGCCTCCAGGGAAAACAGATTGTCCTTGGTCGTTTCGCCAAAGCGGATGCCCAGTTCCTCCTGAATGCGGTCGGCGACCCGCTCGGCGCCCTTGACGTAGCAGGCGGTGCCCATGCACACGCTGATCATGAACCTGCCGCGCGGCTCCAGCCGGAAGAAATGGTAGAACGTGGCCACGCCCGTCACCCGCGACGCGGGCACCTGCAATAACTGCGCCACCGCGTCCATCTGCTCGGCGCCCAGGTACCCGTAATGGCCCTGTACCTTGTGCAGCACGCGGATAAGGTGGCTCTGCGCGTGCTTGTCGGCGGCGCATTCCTCGATGAATGCCACAATCTCGGGCGTCAGCGCCGCCTTCGCGGTTTCCCGCACCGCGCTGCGGTTGTCGGTGTCTGTCATGGTCGTGCTCATCAGCGTATTCCTCTCGGCAGTCTGGGCGCGTAGTGCGTGTGCAGCAGATGGTGGGCCTTCTCGCTGCCCGGCTCGCCCAGGTAGTTCGCGTAAAGGGCCTTGATGGCCGGATTGTGGTTGGAGCTGCGCACCTCCTTCTGCACGTCAATCGCGTACAGCGCCGACGCGCGCCGGGCAAGCAGCTTCGGGTCAAGAATCGTGTAGCCCGCCGGCGGGTAGGGTTGGCCGCCGCCGCCGATGCAGCCGCCGGGGCAGGCCATGATCTCGATGATGTGGAACTGCTCCTCGCCGCTGACCACCTTGTCAAGCAGCTTCTTGGCGTTGTTCAGCCCGTTCGAGATCCCCACGCGCAGCGTGAGTTCGCCGTTGACCTTCAGTTCGCGGACGCGCAGCCCCTCGACGGCACGCACCTCGACGAATTCCAGGTTCGCCGGCGGCTCGCCGTTGATCACCTCGACCGCCATGCGAAGCGCGGCCTCCAGCACGCCGCCGGTGGTGCCGAAAATGTCCGCCGCACCCGTGGACTCACCCATCGGGTTGTCGAACTCGCCCTCTTCCAGACCCGCCAGGTTGATGCCGTAGCTCTTGATCATGTAGATGAGCTCGCGCGTCGTGAGCACCGCATCCGTTGTCGGCGTGCCGTCGGGCATGGCCAGCTCGGGGCGGCTCGCCTCGAATTTCTTCGCGACGCACGGCATCACGGACACCACGAAAATGTCCTTCGGGTCAATCTTGTATTTTTCCGCGTAGTACGTCTTGATCAGCGACGACATCATGGACATGGGGGACCGGCAGGACGACGCATTCGGGATCAGCTCCGGATAGAAGCGCTCCAGGAAATTGATCCAGCCCGGCGAGCAGCTTGTCAGCAGCGGCAGGCGCTCGCCCTTATTCACCCGGCCCAGAAACTCCGTCGCCTCCTCGATGATTGTCAGGTCGGCGGTGAAGTTCGTGTCGAACACCCTGTCAAAGCCCAGACGCCGCAGCGCGGTGACCATCTTGCCCGCCGCGGGTGTGCCCGGCTTCATGCCGAAGCCTTCGCCAATCGTGGCCCGGATGGCCGGGGCCGTGTGCACCACCACGTGCTTCTTCGGGTCCGCCAGCGCCTGCCACACGCTTTCGGAGTGGCCCTTGCCTACAAACGCCGCCGTCGGGCACGCGTTCACGCACTGGCCGCACTGAATGCACACCGAGTCGTCCATGTTCCCGTCAAACGCCGGCGACACCACGGTGTTGAAGCCGCGCGAATGCTGGCTCAGGTTCTCAATGCCCTGCACCTCGGCGCAGACCCGCACGCACCGCCCGCACAGAATGCACTTCTCCGGGTTGCGCACCACCGACTTGCTCGTGTTCTCAATCGGGAACCGCTTGCGCTCGCCCGAGAACAGGTAGTCGCGCACGCCCAGCGTGTACGCCAGGTTCTGCAGCTCGCAGTTGCCGTCGCGGTCGCAGGTCAGGCAGGCACGCGGGTGGTTGTCCAGCAGCAGCTCCACGATGTCGCGCCGCGCCTGCCGGATGGCCGGGCTGTTGGTCTGCACCTCCATGCCCTCGGCGCACTTCGCGCTGCACGCGGTGATGTATCCGGGCGCGCCCTTCACCTCCACGATGCACACGCGGCAGGAGCCCTGCATGCTCAGCTTCGGGTGGTAGCACAGGCGCGGAATCTTGATCCCCAGCGCCTTTTCGGCGGCCTCCATGATGGTCGCGCCCTTTGACGCCGTCACCCGGACGCCGTCAATCGTCAGATTCACTGTTTGGTCGCTCATAAGTCACCTTTGTCCTCCGGCCCCGCCGGTATGCAGCCCTTGAATCGTCCGACGCCGTCCCGCCGGGACTACAGCCGGCTCACCGCGTCAAAGCGGCACACCTCGAAGCAGCGGCCGCATTTGATGCACTGCGCCTTGTCAATCCTGTGGGACTCCTTGCGCGCTCCGGTGATGCAGAGCGCCGGGCAGTTGCGCCCGCACATCGTGCATCCGACGCACTTCTCCGGGTCAATCTCGTAGCTGATCAGCGCCTTGCACTTGAGCGCCGCGCAGGTCCGGTCGTGGATGTGCGCGTCGTACTCGGCGCGGAAATGACGGATCGTGCTCAGCACCGGGTTCGGCGCAGCCTTGCCCAGCCCGCACAGCGACGTGTTCTTCACCAGCATCGCAAGGCGCTCCAGCTTTTCCACGTCGCCCGGCTCGCCCTTGCCCGCCGTGATCCGCTCCAGGATCTCAAGCATCCGCTTCGTGCCCTCGCGGCACGGCGTGCATTTGCCGCACGACTCGTCCTGGCAGAACGTGATGAAGAATTTCGCCACGTCCACCATGCAGTCGCTCTCGTCCAGGACGATCATGCCGCCGCTGCCCATGATGGAACCCATCTTGCCCAGCGTGTCGAAGTCAATCGGCGTGTCCAGGCAGTCCGCCGGAATAATGCCGCCCGCGGGCCCGCCGGTCTGCACGCCCTTGAGCGCCTTCCCCTTGGGAACGCCGCCGCCGATGGTGTTCACCACCTCGCGAATCGTGGTGCCCATCGGCACCTCGACCAGGCCGGTGTGGCTGATCTTTCCCGCCAGCGCGAACACCTTCGTGCCGCCGCTTCTCGCCGTGCCAACCTTGCGGAACCAGTCCGCGCCAAACACAAACAGGGGCGGCACGTTCGCGAAGGTTTCCACGTTGTTGATGACCGTGGGCTTGCCCCACAGGCCATTCTCGGCCGGGAACGGCGGCCGGATGCGCGGCTGGCCGCGCTCGCCCTCGATCGAGTGGATCAGCGCGGTTTCCTCGCCGCAGACAAACGCGCCCGCACCGAGCCGTATCTCCAGATCCAGGCTGTAGCCCGAACCGAGTATGTTCTTGCCGAGCAGGCCGTGCCTGCGGCATACGGCCAGCGCGTGCTCAATGCGCCGGATGGCAAGGGGATATTCGGCCCGCACGTAGAAGAAGCCGCGCGTCGCGCCGACCGCATACCCGCCGATGATCATGCCCTCGATCACGCTGAACGGGTCCGATTCGAGCATGCTCCGGTCCATGAACGCGCCCGGGTCGCCCTCGTCCGCGTTGCAGATGATGTAGCATTCCTTCTTGACCTGCTGGCGCGTCAGCTTCCACTTGAGCCCCGTCGGGAAACCGCCGCCGCCGCGCCCGCGAAGCTGCGCATGGGTCACCTGGTCAATCACCCAGTCCGGGTCGCCCTTCGCCAGCACGTCGCTCAGCCCCTTGAACCCGCTGAACTCAACGTACTCCTCCAGGCTTTCCGGATTGATGACACCCGCGTTGCGCAGCGCGATCCGCTGCTGGCGGTTGAAGAAGGCCACGTCCCCGTACAGCTCAAAGAAGCCCTCGTTGATGGACTCTTCCCGGTTGGCCAGGTCCTCGACGACGCGGCCCTCTTTCAGGTGCTCGCAGACGATGCGGGCGATTTCTTCCGCCGTACTGACGGTGTACACCACCGAATCGGGCCTGACCAGAAGACTGGTCTTGTTCGAGTCGCGGTGCATCGAGCAGAACCCCAGGCAGCCCGTGCTGACAACCTGCACCTTGCCCGGTGCGATGCCCTCGGCGGCAAGCCGGTCTTCAAGCGCCTTGACCGTGTCGCCGTCTATGCTCCGGCCGCACTGATGCGCGTCGCACACCAGCACCTGGCGCTCGGGCGTGCTGTCCAAATGGTCCAGCATCTGATCGCTCACCGCCTCGCCGCCCAGCACGTGCTCCACAAAAATCTGGTGGGCCAGGTCCCGGTTGACCTGCTGGTACTTCACCGGCATTTTGCCGGGGGCGAAGACCCCCACAATCGGCTCGCGGCTGCACCGGCCCGTGCAGCCGGTCATGTGCAGCGCAATGTCCTTGCGCCCGCTGGAGCGGATGTTCTTCTCAAACTCCTGCCAGACCTCCTGGGCGCCGGCCGCGTTCTCACAGGTGGCCGAACCCACCTGGATCCGGATGACGTTTTCCGGATACATCTCGGCCAGCCGCGCTTGGGCGGCGGTGACCAGTCCCTGGTATGTATCGAGCACAGTTGTGTTCATGGATACCCCGATTCTCGCAATGGTTTGCCAAAAGCAGGCGCATCGCGCCGGTATGGGCCAAATCCTGTTTCCGCGATGCGCGGCTGGGGCATCCGAAATGCACTGCCAGACCGCGCGCCTGAGTTTGGTCGGGATTTTATTGTTTCTGGGGGGGGTGTAGTCAATACATTCTTTTGTTCAGCATGCTATACACGCCTGGGTTTTGCTGTTTTAAATAAAACCATGGCCGAAATGGGCCTTCCTGTATGCGGAATAATCCCCGATGAAATGGCGGCCTATTCCTCCGCAATTACTACTGGGGCGGTGATTTGCGCAGCTGCGGCGGAGCGCTGCGTTGCACTGGATTGCCCGGCAAGGGTGGGAATGTTCAAGCATTCCGGGACTGTCAGCGGATACCGCCCTGCCTCTGCGGCGTTTGGGTTTGAGGACCCTTGTTTGGAAGCACAGACCGTCTCCTTCTCAATGACAGTCCCATTCGCCCCAGCGCGTAGTGGATGGCCTGGCAGGTGCAGGACACGCCAATGGCATTACGCAGCTCATCCAGTGTCATTTCAGGATATTTGGCCACCAGGCGGCCAAGTTGCCGCTGGTGCGCCTCGGTGATTTTGGGCTTGGCACCGGAAAACCGATGTCGTGCGCCAATGTCCCCTGTGTGCCGCCGCTGCTGCAGCAGTTTCTTCACCATGCCCAGGGAAATCTCGTAGCGGTCCGCAATCTGTTGACGTGTGCCTTCCCCCCGGTCATAAGCGGCTACAATTCGCTCTCGAAGATCTTCCGGCAGTGTGCCCATAACGCTATTTATACCATACCGGCGGGGGGCGGCCACAGTTTTAATTAATCGGCAATGGGCACGCGCTTTGGACCTTGTTCAGGCGTGCAGGGGGGGCACCCCAAGAAGATGGACATATCCGGAAAGGCGGGAAAGGCGGAACGGCCCTGCGTAGTTCAGGGGAGATAGGCCTGAGGATTAACCGGGCGCTTGTTCTTGCGCACTTCATAATGCAGATGCGGGGTGCTTGCATTGCCGGTGCTGCCCACCGCGCCGATAATCTCGCCGCGCTTCACCTCCTGGCCGACTTTGGCGAATTCTTTGTCCAAGTGGGCGTAATAGGTGGATGTTCCGTTTTCATGGTCAACAACCATCACGTTGCCATAAGCCCCTTCCCGCCCGGCAAACACCACCTTGCCGTTGGCGGCGGTGCGTACCGGAGTGCCCTTGGCGGTAACCATGTCAACCCCCTTGTGATAACGTCCCCTGCGCGCACCGCCAAAGGTGGACGTCATATACATGTTCTTGGGGTTGACCGGATAGATCGAGGGCTGGTTGGGGGGGATCTTGCGGTTTGCCGTCTTGGGGGACTGCCCCTGATCCGAGGACCAAGGGTCGCGCCCGTGGGCACAACCCTGACTGATCGCGAGAAGGGCGGCGACGCACAGCATCAGCCCATATCGTGTCATTCTGTTCAACCCATGCATGCCGTGGAGAAACTCCCTTGGGCCTTGACTGGGGCGACTCTACCACACCCTTTTCAGGCCGTGCAACTTGGCGTCCGGCCGAAATTGCGCCCTTCAAGCCCGGTTCAGCACCACGCCCAGGGGGTGTCGGGACCGGCCAGCGGGCACGGCGGTCACCGTGTCAATTCGCGCGCACAGGGGAATGTCCGACTCCTTGTGAATGCGCCGAAGCTTCTGGGCATGCGGGGCGCTTTGGAAAAGTGCCTCGATTCCCTCTGCGCCGATTCTTGGCAGCCACCTATTATATATGTCGCGCCCCTCGCCCACATGGACGTCCAGATTGCGCGCATGGGATTCCTCCAGCATGCGATGCACCAGGACCACCGCCGCAACCCTGTCTTCCTGGGCGTCAAATCCGGAATCATCCATCAAGCCCGCAGGCACGACTACAACATCCGAGCCCGCAGGCGCAGCCCGATCCAGCGCGGTGCGCACCGCCGCCGAGGCGTTTGTCGGCGCGCCCATCAACACCGCCGCCGCGCCCCACGCCTCCACCAACCGTCCCGCGCCGGTTGTTGTGGTGAAGACAACCCGCCGTCCGGACGCGTGCGCAGCCTCCGCGGGGCTGTTACCGAAGTCGAAACCCTCCGGCGGAAGTCCGCCGCGTTCGCCGTAGAGCAGCGCGTCGGGCCAGTCTGCCCGCGCGGCGAAGGCTTCCTCCACCTCGCGCACCGCCAATATTTCCGGCGCGCCGGCCTCCAGCAGCGCGGCCGCCGTGGCGCTGGCACGCAGGGCGTCCACAATAACCGCAACCGCGCCCTGCTCCCGCGCGAAGGCGCAGCCCGGCGCGCCCTCGATAATGTGAATGTTCATGCCGTTCCAAACAATGTAGGACAGGCGCCCTCGCCTGTCGCCCCTTGGCATTTGATGCAAACTGACAGCCGAGGGCGGCTGTCCCACATCCGTGCCATGTGCCGGTGTGCCGCGGGATGATACCATAGGGCGCCGGCGCACCGCCGCAACTGAAGGAGAACCGGGCCATGACGTTCAACCCGAAACGCTACGACAATATGACCTACCGCCGCTGCGGACGCAGCGGGTTGCAATTGCCCGCCCTGTCGCTGGGGCTGTGGCACAATTTCGGCACCCGCGCCGACCATGAGAATTGCCGCGGCATGCTGCGCACGGCCTTTGACCTGGGCATCACCCACTTCGACCTGGCCAACAATTACGGCCCCGAACCCGGCGCGGCGGAGACGCGCTTTGGCCAGATACTCCGCGAGGACTACGCCGAACACCGCGACGAACTGGTCATTTCCACCAAGGCGGGCTACCACATGTGGGCGGGGCCTTACGGCGAGTGGGGCAGCAAGAAGTACCTCGTGGCCAGCCTGGACCAGTCCCTCAAACGGATGGGGCTCGACTACGTGGACATCTTCTACTCGCACCGGCCCGACCCGGACACCCCGCTGGAGGAAACCCTCGGCGCACTCGACCTGATCGTGCGGCAGGGCAAGGCCCTGTATGCCGGGGTCAGCAACTATAGGGGCGCGTTCTTCGTGCAGGCCGCCGAAACCGTTCGGCGTCGCAACTGGACACCGCTCACCATCCATCAGCCCAGGTACAACCTCTTCGACCGCTGGGTCGAGGGCGATTTGCTCCAGCACACGGCCGCCTACGGAACCGGGGTAATCGTGTTTTCCCCGCTCGCCCAGGGTCTGCTGTCCGAAAAGTACCTGGACCCGGCCCACCCCATTCCGGCGCAGTCGCGCGCCGCCGATCCCGACGGATTCCTGCAGCCGCAGCAGGTTACACCGGAGAAGGTCGGGAAGGCGCGGCGGCTCAACGAAATGGCCCGGCGGCGCGGACAGTCGCTCGCGCAAATGGCCATCGCATGGACCCTGCGCGACCCGCGCGTGACCAGCGCGCTCATCGGCGCGCGCACCCCGGCCCAAATCACCGAATGCGTCGCCGCGCTGGACCGCCTCCATTTCGACGCCGAGGAACTGGCGGAGATAGACGCGGTCGCGCCAAGATAGCGCCGTGGCGCCGTAGGGTGTGTGAAGTGGCGTAAAGCGGCACGGAACGCACCGGTTCGGGTTATTGCCGGTCTCGCGGGACAGTGCGTTCCGTTCCGTTTCACTCCACTTCACGCACCCTACCCCTCTACCCCTCTACCCCTCCCGCAGCACCCACCGCGGATGGTCCACACCGCGGTCATCAAGCCCCTTCGTGAGTTCGCGCTGGCCGGTGCCGTCACCGCCACCGTCGGCATGGGGCGCTGGCTGGCCGGCTTCGGCGTTCCCTA
>CALDSM010000783.1 GCA_937923585.1 uncultured bacterium | reverse complement strand
CGGAACCCGTGGAAATGGGCGTGTTACAGAACCGTCCCCGCAAGGGGGCGAACAAGCACACGCGCCATGTATGCGCATCCTGTTCGCCCCCTACGGGGACGTTGCCGCCTGCTTTACTTAACCCCCGGGTTCCCTTCGGTCACCCGGGGCTGCCATTGTCCGGCCCTTCGGGGCCCAAAACAGAGACGCGGTGTCAACCTGTTTGCGTTCCCAAGCCAATGCCGCATCTCAACCTTTAACTGCTCTACAGTTTCTCCCCCTCCGCCAGTGACTCAAGCGCTTTGCGGTTGGCGATGACGATCTCCTTGCCGGTCACGCGCAGCACGCCGCGCTGCTGCATGCGGGCCAGTGTGCGGCTCAGGGTTTCGGGAATCGTGCCAATCTGTGCGGCCAGGGTGGCCTTGGTCGCCTGCAGGGCAACGGTGTCGCCTTCTTTTCCCGCGGCCATTTCGCACAGCCGCCGCGCCAGCCGGGTCGAGACCTCCTTGAGCGACAGGTCATCAATCAGCTCCACAAAGCGGCGCAACCGCCGGGACAGCACGCCGAGCATGGTAAGCAGCAGTTCGGGCCGGTTTCGGGCCGCTTCAAGGAAATCAGTGCGGGCCAGATAGAGCGTCCGGCTGTCAGCCATGGCCTGGGCCGTTGCGGGGAAGGTCTTGCCCTCGAACATGGCCACCTCGCCGCAGGGTTCGCCGCGCCCGAACAGGTGCAGCACCTGCTCGCGGCCGTCAGCGCCGTAGCGGCAAACCTTCACCAGCCCGTCCACCACCACATGCAGCCCCTCCGCCGGGCTGCCGCCGTGAAAGATGATTTCGCCGGCCTCGTAAGCGCGCAGTCCCGACAATTCGGCGATGACGCCAAGGTCGGCGCCGTCAAGTTCGGCAAAAAGCGCGCAGTGTCGCAGCCACTGCTTCCGTTCATCCAGTGTTGATGAGGGACGTTTCAAGGCGATTCTCCTGTGCACGGACTCACCGGGAGCACTACTGGGAGCGCCGGCATCCCTGCCGGCCTTTGGTTCTCCTGTACACGCACTCACAAGAAGCGCAACCGGATGTTTAGAGCATGACTTATCGGGTCAAATGCAAAGAAGGTCACGATGTGTCTACAGCAATGTCGCCGTGGATTTCAGCTGCTTGAGGGTTTTCCCTTCGCGGTTCTTCCAGACGTCCAGTCCGTTTCGGCTGTAGCCGGTCAGGAACTGGGCCGCTGCTGAAGATGAGTCAAAGTCGTAGTCGGCATTCATGACAAATTGAAACCTGTCAGGGCTAATAAGGCCGCTCTTGGTCAGTTTCTCGCGTAAAACAGCTATGGATCTTGGGCAGGACTCCGCTATTTCGTTTCGGCCCACCGACTTGCAGTACACCCGGAAACGATTATCGGACAGAAGAGCCCCCGTGCCACGAGCACTGTTCTGGTTGCAGAACAGGAGGTCAGACACAACCGCCTGCTGGTTCTTGCCGTCTACAATTTCAGAGCGTCGAGCGTCCACCACCTGCTTTAAGGACTTTCCTCCGTTGTTCTTCCATACAGCCAGGCCGCTTCGGTTGTAACCTGTCAGGAAAGCAGCGGCGGTTGAAGATGACGAAAAGTCCCAATCGGCTAACATTACATACGCTCCCCCCTCAACCTTAGCGTGTCCACTCCTGATGAGCTTGTCTCTAAGTAACTTCACCTGCGTCGGACATGAATCCGCCACATCATTTCTGCCCACAGACCCGGCAAGAATTCGGAAGCACTTTTCACTCAGAAGGACTCCTTTGCCGCACGCCCCATTCTGTTTGCAGTGGAAAACTTCGGAGTCTCCACCCGCGTAGAAGTCATCGGATTGTCTTGTAAGCTCTTCTTGAGAATTCAACGTTCTTGCACCAGTTTTTCATGGTTCACCATAGGAATAGCCCGTATCATTCACCGTGGCAGTGTAGCATGTCCATGGAGCTTCCCGCATCCGGGTTTCATGACGGGATTCTCCGTGAGAAGCTATTTGTCATTATCGGTGTTCATCGTCATAATAAGAAACTCCCATGCGGAACACTTTGAGGATGAATTGCCGTGAGTAACCCGCGTCTCGTATTGAAAGCAGTAACGCTCTATGGAGTCGGGCCCTACCATGACTCATACCGGCTCGACATAAAACCGCTCACCATTCTCTGCGGAGCCAACGGTACCGGAAAATCCACATGGATTGAAATGATCCGAAGGCTTCGCAACTCTCTGGACGCCGGGTGTTTTCCCTACAGCTTGGCACAGGAGGACAGTTTCGAGTATAAGCGGGATCCAAATGACCCAAACGATGCAGTACGACGTAACGCAACATTTCGAAATGCACTTATCACCAACGACAAAGAGCACGAACAATACTATGAGGATCTTCGTGCGCCCATCTGTTCGGACATAGACCCTGATGCAGCCTTCGTGGGAGAGACTGTTTTCCGCCGAATGGAGCCGGGTTTTGGATGGTTTGGATCCGTAGGTTTAGAGATTGAGGCGGCGACAGATTTTACCGTCGTCAATTCTGCCCCTTCCCCTGTAACATTGAAAGACTCTGATCCGCTGCCAAGTCGCACTTACGCCCAAGATTGCCTGCAAGGTGGTGTCGTACAAAAGGGCATGTTATTTACGCTGAGGTTTTGCCTTGGGCGCGAAGTAGAGGAGTGGTCCGGCGAATGCGATATAATCCAAGCAATTGAATTCTCCATCGACAGAACCCACTCTCTCTTTCTCGAGTGCCCCACACACGACCCATCCTACTATTGGTGCCACCTAACTCCGGGTTTGTTGCCCCGGCCCTCGGGTCAGACAGACAGGCAGTGCGTCGGCGTTCTCAGGCATGTTTACGCCGACAACAGGAACTTCCTGTGTCATCCTGCGCACCGTGCCGATGAAGGTATCGTGGCCTCGCTTGTCGCCGGCGGAATTGCCATCCTTGGTGAGATACTCAAAGAAACAACGGACAGCCTCTTTTATCTGGGTCCCATACGCACGGATGTTCTGGAAGAAGAGCATGTGGATACTTGCCGTCAGCGTTATGTAGGCGAAAGGGGGCAGCACACCATGGCTGCCTACGACGCCTATAAGTACAATGAGGTGCAGATTCGTTCTTCCGGGCAACAAAGCCCCTTCTCTCCTCAATTCGACTGGTCACAAGTTAATGCCCCCTCCTGCCTCCATGCCATCCAGAAGGCAAAAGTCCTTCCTGGCACGAATCCGCTTCGCCGCATAATCCAAAGGCTAGATAAAGCCAAGATAAAGAGTCTGGTTCGCAGACGAAGAAAACTCGACGAACAGGAAGGGCCGTCGCGCCCCAGAAAGGATATGCGGGACGGAATCGAAATTCTCAACACTATCGAAGAGATACAGGAATGCGGACGTATACTTGCGGCAGTGAGGAAAGAAGAGAAGCAGGCGGCTTTTGACAAGGCTCATGGCGTATCACGGCCTTTGAATGAAGAGCAAGAGCTTGCGCAGGATCTGGCCGAAACGTTCAATGAACTGTTGATGAAACGTGACCTCTATGCACCCGGAATATGGACCGATGAACTCTGTGATATTCGCCGCCAACTTTACGAGGTCTTACTGAAGGAATACGGTCCTCGTGAAACGCAAAGTGAAGATCCTGTTGCCGTCCGCATACTGAGCGGAGAAGACGGGGAAGTAGTACGAGAAATTCAGCCTTTAGCACCCTTTCACTGGCTCGACGAGAAACGGGCGATGTGCACACTGAAGATGCTGTCTGATCCGAACAATTGTTACAACGGCTTGCCCAAACGCACGAAGCGTCTTATTGAAAAGGGCGTGGACAATCTGGATGACATCGAACTGCAGAGCCTGAACCGTGCGCTAATTGAGGCGGCTTTCTGGCGGGCCAACGCTGTGTGGCACCATCCCGGTTTTGTCCTTGATGCCTATTTCGGCGCATGGCTTGCAAGACTTCTGGGCGTAGTTCCCTTTGCGTGGGCAGCGCGCAGAGGAAGCGACCGGGACACTCCGCTTATGAGCGATTGGCAGGATGCCGAGCGCATGCCCGCAGGGGTGATCACCCACTTAAGCCCAAGCCCTGAGGCCGTTGGGTATGACTTTCAACATCACCTTAGGAGCCTTATGTACGAGCCCGACAGGGGGGCTTGCATAAGCACTGATTTTTCGTATCTGAATAATTCTCAGGCCACCGCGAGACACTTCAGCACAGGGTTTCATCAGCTCGCGCCGATTATCTTGCAGGGCGGGCTAGCCCTACCCGGTGAGATTGTCGCCGTTCAGAACCCCGAGGCGCATCTGCACCCGGAATTACAGATTGGTATTGCCGAATACTTCGTGAATGAAGCAAAGACAGGGAAGGTCTTTGTGATAGAGACTCACAGCGACCTGATCATCCGCAGGGCATTGCGGGCCATACTGCAAGAGGAAATCTCTCAGAACCATGTGGCCATCTACTTTACGGAGAAGGTAAAGGCGGCGAAGAATGCAACAGCCTCGAGTCTCCGGCCAATAGCTGTGGATGCCATGGGCAGAATATCGAATTGGCCCAAGGGTTTTATGGACGCCGACATTATAGAGGCGCGGAGGATGATGGACGCGATGTACGGAGCACTGGAAGAAGACATCAAGGCCTATTATTCCGACGATGAGGATAACGATGATGAGTAACACGACATCAGGTGCCGGGCTATATGAAAGCGGGGATATTGTTATTTTTTCAGACTATCATAAGGATACCTACGAAAGAACAGGCAACGTTCCTGGTACCAAGGAATACTATTTCAGAGTTAAGGGAAAGTATCGCCCCATGCTTGTCATCAAGCGTGAGGAGAATAAGTCAGAATATAGAGTGCTTCGATTTACATCACGCGCATCCGACCCCAGGGTACTTTGGAAAAAGGCAAATGGGAGCCCCCGTTCCTTGGGCAAGGACTTTGGGTTGGATCATCAATCATTTCTACGTCTGGAACCGCATGAAATTAAACACCATAAAGAAGCGTCTGAAAGAATTTTCCGCATAGAAAGACAGCTCTTTGAACAAATAGAAAAGGAGCGTCATAACCGTATGTTACAGGCTCCTGAGTGAATTGCATAAAGCCGAGTTCATTGGTCACCCTCATTATGTTTAGACAGTTCACCAGTTCATACCACACGGCGATACTCTTGAGCATGGCTTTCGCAGGCTTGGCCTTTGCCGCTTACGCCGCGTCGGACTGGCGTGTTTCCGTGCGCGACCACGGTGCTGTGGGAGACGGCGCGGCGAAGGACACCGCCGCGGTGCAGCGGGCCATTGACGCCTGCGCGGCCAACGGCGGCGGCACGGTGCTGTTTTCCGCGGGCACCTACCTGTGCGGCAGCCTCCACCTGAAGAGCAATGTCACGCTGCATCTGGACAACGGTGCGACGATCCTGGGCAGCACGCTCAAAGAGGACTACGATCCCTTCGAGAAGCTGGACTTCAAAAACGACGCGGACATCGAGACCACCTACTTCCACCTGGCGCTGATCTGGGGGGAGGATATCGAGCGGATCGCCATTACCGGCGAGGGGGTGATTGACGGCGGTTTTAGCAAACGGGGCGGGCCCAAACCCGTTGCACTGAAAAGGTGCAAATTCGTGCACATCTCGGGCGTCCGCATCATCAACGCGCCGAACTACGCCATCAGCCTGCTCGGCACGGACTATGTGAACATTGACGGGGTGACCATACTCAATGCCTTCGCCGACGGCATTGATCCGGACTCGTGCCGGAATGTGCGGATCTCCAACTGCCACATAGAGGCGATAGACGACGCCATCGTGCCCAAGGCGAGTTTCTCGCTGGGCGAACGCCGTTCCTGCGAGAACATCACCGTGACCAACTGTTTTCTCTCCACGCGCTGCAACGGGTTCAAACTGGGCACGGAGTCGGGCGGTGATTTTAAACGCATCGCCGTGAGCAACTGCGTCATCACGGGAAAGAAGGGCAAGTCGCCGGCCATATCGGGCATTGCGCTGGAGTCGGTGGACGGCGCAAACATTGACGGCGTGACCGTGTCGAACATCACCATGACCGATGTGCGTGCGCCGATCTTTCTGCGGCTGGGCAACCGCGGCCGTGATCAGGCAACGCCCACGCCGGGTTCGCTGCGCAATGTAATCATTGACAATGTGGCCGCTGTGCGGGCCTCGCTGGCATGCAGCATCGCGGGCATTCCCGGCCACGCGGTGGAGCATGTGACGCTCTCGAACATCCGGATGGAATTCCTCGGCGGCAATCCGCTGCACGCGCCGGACACGCCCATGCCGGAAAAGGAAGACCGCTACCCCGAGGCGCTGATGTTCGGACCGATGCCGGCCTATGCGCTCTATTGCCGCCATGTTGAAGGGCTCACCCTCTCCAATCTCAGCGTGTCCTGCGCGCCGAATTTCTGGCGGCTCACCACGGACATCTACAAGAACATCCAGTGGTCGGATGCGGACGAACCGCCCTCGGATTCTGAGCCAGGCGAAGCCGGCCACGCGCTGTTTCTCGATGACGTGCGCGAACTGGCCGTGAACGGTCTCCGCGCCCAGCCCTCCCGCGACGGCGCGGCGGTGCTGCGCTTCAATGACGTTCGCAAAGCATTGCTGCGCGGCGTTATGGCAAAGGACGGCACTCAAACGCTGTTGGAGGTGGCGGGCGCCCAATCGGCGGGCATAACCCTTGCGGAAAGTGCTTTGCAGGCGGTGGAGAAACCTGTATCATTGCTGAACGGCGTGGACTCCGCGGCGGTGCGGATCACGAACCCATGACGAAGGAGCGGAACATGCGAAACAATGATGTGTCCAGGCGTTCTTTTCTGATGGGCAGTGCCGGGCTGGTGCTGGGCGCGGGACTCGGCGGATGCCAGACGGCGGGCGGGGCCGGTGGGGAAAAGAAGATCGCCGTGTTCAAGTGCGACGTGACGCCGCCGTTGGGCACGCCCATCTACTCCAGTTACAAGGGCCTTGAGAAGGTGGAAACGCCGCTGCTGGCCAAGGGAATCATTCTGGAACAGGGCGGAACGCGCTTCGTGCTGTGCGCGGTGGACTACTGCGAACTGCGCAATTCCACACACACCCTCTTTCGGCAGAAGCTGGCCAAGGCCGTGGGCACGGACATTGACTGCGTCGCAGTGCAGACCGTACACCAGCACACCGCACCGATGGCCGACGCGGACTCAAACCTGCTCCTGGAGGAGATGCCGAGTCCGCCGCCCTTTCCCGCGACGGCAACTTTCAACGAGGCGGCGGAGCGGCTCGGAACCGCCGCCGCCAAAGCATTGTCCACGCTCACACCGTTCAACCAGGTTGGTGCTGGCCAGGGCAAGGTTGAGCGGGTCGCGTCGAACCGCCGCGTGAAGCTTGAGGACGGCACCATCGGCGTGCGCTACAGTTCGTGCAGGGACCCCAAACTGACCGAAGCGCCGGAAGGGCTGATTGATCCCTTTGTGAAGACCATAACTTTTGCGCAGGACGGAAAGCCCATCGTGCGCCTGCATTACTACGCCACCCACCCGCAGAGCTTCTACGGCGACCCCCGCGCCAGTTACGACTTTGTCGGCATGGCCCGCGAGGAACTTGAGAAGCGCGAGGGCGTGTTCCAGGTGTACTTCACCGGCTGCTCCGGCGACATCACGGCAGGCAAGTACAATCCCGGCACGCCCGAATCGCGGCAGGGGCTCTGTGATCGGCTGCTGAAGGGCATGGAGGCGGCTGCGGCCGCCACGCAGTATGAGAAGGCGGGGGATATCGGCTGGGTCAGTACCATGCTGATGCTGAAGTCGCGCGGGGACAAGGGCTTCACCGAAGCGGACTGCCTGGCGGAGATGGCCAATGAGAAGGCGGCGGCCAGCACCCGCAACGATGCGGCGATGGCGCTTGCCTGGCGGAAGCGCGCCGCGCAGCCCGTCACGCTGAGCGCCCTGCACATCGGCAATGTCAGTGTGCTCAATCTCCCCGGCGAGGCGATGATCGCGTTCCAACTCTATGCGCAGCAGGCCGCATCCAGCCGCTTTGTCGCCGTGGCGGCATACGGCGACTGCGCCATGGGCTACATCTGCCTCGCCAGCGCCTTTGCCGAGGGTGGCTACGAACCCACCGCGACCGGCGCTGTCCCCGAGTCGGAGGCGGCGCTCAAGGCGGCAATCAACGCGCTGCTGCCGGGAGCGCCCAAGGGCTGAGCGCACGCAGCGTCCTTTCTAACGATACAGGAATGGAGGTCCCCATGCACCGTCTTGTCACGCCCTTCTGCCTGCTCGCGCTGCTGCCCATGCTTGTGTTGGCGCAGAATGCCGAACCCAAAAAGGCCGGCGTGCTGGTCGTGTACTTTAGCGAAAAGGGGCACACGAAGGCGATGGCGGAAGCCGTCGCCAAAGGCGCGGGCGCCGTGGAGGGCGCCGTCGTGACGCTGCTCGACGTGGCCAACGCAAAGCCGGAGGACGTGCTCGTCGCAGATGCGGTGATCGTGGGCAGCCCGGTGTACAAGGCCAACGTGGCCCCGAAGATGCAGGAGTTCATCAACAGTTGGCCCATCAAGGACCCGCGGCTTCATGACAAACTGGGCGCGGCGTTCGCCACGGGCAGCGGTTTGTCGGGCGGCGAGGAAGTGGTGCAGACGAACATCCTTCAGTCCATGCTCGTGTGCCAGATGATTGTGGTGGGCGGGCCCGGCGGCAGCCAGCCGTTCGGCGCGTCCGCCATGACCGAGGAACCCTCCGACGGCGCGGACGCAAAGAAACCGGATGAACTGGTTGCCGGGCATTACCTCAAGAAGGGCGAGGCATTGGGCAAACGCGTCGCGGAACTTGCGGTGAAACTGAAGCACGCGAAATAGCGAAGACATGTCTTGCCAAGACGTACTGATTGCATAAAGACGCGGCCAAAGTGTTACCGACATTCTTGGTTCACTCGGCGGCAACGCATTATCGGGCGGTTGATCTGCGGGCGGGCAGTGCCTAAGATGGTGGGGTTTGAATGGGCGGCTTTCAACACGATCAGGAGGTCCTTTCCATGCAGCAGTCATCGTCTTCCGACAAAACCCCCACGCGCCGTGATTTCCTTGTGTCCACGGGGGCACTGGCCGCCGGGCTGACACTGGCTTCGGCGCCGGGCGCACACGGGGCCGTGGAGAAACTGGCCGTGAACGGCGGGCCCAAGGCCGTCACCGCGCCGTTTGACGACGCATGCAAATGGCCGCGCTATGGCAAGACGGAGGAGAAGGCCATCCTGGACCTGCTGTACGCGCCGAACTATGACCCACTGGTAACGCTGGAAAAGGAGTGGGCCGAGTTCATCGGCGTGCCGCACACGAAGGCGCATTTCAACGGCACGAGCGCGCTGGCCGCGATGTTCTTCGCGCTCAATCTGCCGCCGGGCAGTGAGATCATGGTGCCTTCGTACACCTTCTTCGCCACCATCGCGCCGATGCGTTTCTACGGGCTGGTGCCGGTCTTTGTGGACATCAACCCGCGCACGCTGAACTTTGACCTGGAGGACGCCAAGAAGCGGCTGACCAAGAACACGAAGGCCGTGCTGCCGGTGCATTGGATCGGCCTGCCCGCAGACATGGACCACATCGGCGACTGGGCGAAGGAGCAGGGCCTGATCCTGCTGGAGGACTGCGCGCACGCGCACGGCGCAAAGCTGAAGGGCAAACGCATGGGCTCCTGGGGCCGCATGGGCATTTTCAGCTACCAGATGAGCAAGCCGCTGCCCGCCATCGAGGGCGGCATGGGCGTGTACCAGAACGAGGAGGACTACGGCCGCGCCTCGGCATTGGGCGACTACCAGTTGAAAGGCGTGGACAAGGACAACCCGTACATGAAGTACGCCGGTTCGGGGCTGGGCATGAAGTTCCGCATGCATCCCATGGCCGCTGCGCTGGCAAGCTGCCAGTTGAAGGGGCTGGACGAGCGCAACGCCGCCGGGGCGGCGCAGGTGCGCAAGCTCAACGACCGGCTCACGCAGTTGCCGGGCCTGTATGAGCAGAGCAGCGGGCGCGATGATGTCACGCGGCTGTACTACTCCTGGAACATGCTGTTCATTGACGAGGCCAAGGCGGGCATGAGCCGGGCCAAGGCGGTCGAGGCGCTCAAGGCGGAGGGCGTGCATGCGGATCCCGTGCACTACCAGCCGCAGCACGAGCTGCCGCTCTATGCTGAAGCGGAGTGGTGGCACCACAAGCCGGAGATCCCCGAACTGCCGGCCACAAAGCAGGCCAACGACACCTGCATCGCGCTGCCCTACTTCACCGGCGACGTGCCCGAGCTGGTCGAGCAGTACGCGGCGGCTTTTGAGAAGGTATGGGCGCATCGCGGCGAGTTGGCGTGAAGGGAAAGGCATTCTAATCGCATCGGAGATTTGCGTTTGCACCCGAAGACACGGCCCATTTTGGAGTGCGGCGGCAACGACGCCGCTTTCCCTGGGCACGCCAATCTCCTGATTGGCAGCGTTGAGACGTGAAGGCCAATCGGGAGATTGGCGTGCCCAGGAAGAGCACCGCACGGTCAGCCAAAGCGGCGGCGTTGCCGCCGCACTCCAGAAGGGCACCGTGCTGACTGCATTCCGGACGTCGAAAAGGAGACATCATCGTGAAGCATGAAACAGAATCGAGCACTTCGCATCCCACACGCCGTCGTTTCCTTGGCACTGCCGGAACACTGGCTGTCGGCCTGGCTCTCGCGCGGGGTGACAACGCCTCTGCCGAGGTTCCCTACCAGGGATCGCCGCTGGCGGTGCGCATCTCGAGCTACGGCAAGTTTCAGGACGCCGCATGGGAGCATCTGCCGAGCATCGGCGTGCACTGCATGTTCCTGCCGGTGCCCAAGCCGGAAGACGTGGACGCCACGATGACGAAGTTGGGGCAGCACAATCTCAGGGCGCTGGTCATGCGCGGCGACACAGACTGGTCCAAGGACGACTGCGTGGACAAGCTCGTGCCGCAGCTCGCCATCTGCGAAAAGATGGGCACGCGCTTCATGTTCCTCTCGGTCAAGTGCAACGGCGCGCCGAAGGAGGATGTCTACGGGCGGTTGCGCAGGGCGGGCGACGCGGCAAAGGCGCACAACGTCACGCTTACCTTTGAGACCCATCCGGAACTGGGTACCAACGGCGATGTGCAGCTGGAGACCATGGCGGCGGTGAACCACCCCAACGTGCGCGTAAATTTCGACACGGGCAACATCAGCTATTACAACAAGGGCGGCGATGCGGTGACGGAGTTGAAGAAGGTGGTGAGAATGCTGGGCACCATGGAGTTGAAGGATCACAACCTCGAACCCGAGTCATGGACCTTCCCCGTGCTGGGCAGGGGAAAGGTAAACTTCCCGGAGATATTGAAGATTCTGCGGGAGAACAAGTTCGCCGGCCCCATCACGATTGAGTTCGAAGGTACCAAAGGCGTTGAACTTGACGAGGCGCAGACGAAACAGTCCATCGCCGAGATCGGAAGAGCGTCGTGTAGGGAAAGAGTGTAGATCTCGGTGGT
>CALDSM010000782.1 GCA_937923585.1 uncultured bacterium | reverse complement strand
GGGGGAAAGGTTGCGAATCATAAGGTTTGCGCAGCGGGTGCCCTCGTAGCGCCCGTCCACCAGTTGGCCCACGCCCGCTTTCGACCACTGGTAGGTTTCGCCGTCCACGGCGCCGCCCGGCACGGCGAGACAGGCATCCTCCCCCTGGTCAAAGGTGGATTGGCTCGATGCGGCGCATTCGGGACAGGGCAGTTTCACCGCGTAACCGAGGTCGCCGCAGTCAATCGCGCCGCTGCTGTCCTTGTCCACCAGAATAAACATGTCCTGGGTGATGATGTCGGTCAGGACGGTCAGTTCGGAATAGGTGATTTGATTGTCGCTGTCGGCGTCCACGGGCGGCAGAAATCCCTGCACCAGCGGATTGGTCACAAACTCCTGCATGGACACGACGCCGTCCGCATCCAGGTCGAACAGGTACCAGAAGTCCGCAACCTCGGCAAGGTAGACGGAGGCCTCCGCCTGGGTCAGCGCCTGATCGGCGTTACTGTCGCCGATCATCAGCAGCATGCGGAAGATGTTGGTCAGCGAGTCCACATCGCAGGTTTCGGGTTCGCCCTCGCCTTCGGGGTCGGCGGTTTTCGGGTTTGCCCGGAACTCGATGTCGTCCAGGTTCCAGCCCGCATAGGTGTCCACCGAGTCTGTCGCGCCCATGACCCAGCGCACCTGGACCGTTGCCTGGCGGTCGGCCACCTTGGACAGGCTGCAAACCTGTTCACCCCATCCGGACTCGGCCAGGTCGCCGCCTTCATGGTTCCACACCTGGACCCATTTGACGCCGTCGGCGCTGGCCTCAATGCTGGCATGGTCCCAGCGCGACGATTCCACCCCGAGCCAGCGCTGGAAACGCAGCTCCACATCCTGCCAGTTGCTGAAGTCCAACACAGTGGTGGTCAGATACTGTTTTGTCAGGCTGTTGGCATAATAGCCGGCAAGGTTGTAGCCGTACACGGCGGTGCCGGTAAACGCCGATGCGGGGTCGGCCCCGTGCGCGGCGCTGTAACCCTGGGGAACACCGTAGGCCCACTCGCCGGTGGTGCTCCAACCCGGGTCGGTGTCCAAGTTGAACATGTAGACCGGCGTTTTGGGCGAGTCCAGCGACATCCAGCGCCGCTGCTCCTCCCCGGTGAGGTAGTTGCGAAACACGAGGTCGGCGCCCAGCACGCCGCCCACGGCGGCCGAAGTGTTCACGGTCACGGTCACCGTGGCGGATGCGCCGGGCTCCAGCGTGCCCTGGGAGGGGGACGCGTCCAGCCACGCGGGCGGCACGGCCTGCCATTGCAGCGGGGCGGTTCCCGCGTTGGTCACGGTGTAGGCGGTGCCGGAAGGCGTAAACGGCCCGCCGAGCGGGCCCGTCGCAGAAAAGCCGGAAAGGGGCACAACCTGTATGCCGGCCCGGCTGCCCTCGTAGATCACGTAATTGGCGGCGTAGCCGATAAGGTTGCAGCCGTATTCAATGTACCCGAATCCGTTCTCGCCCCAGTCCGTTCCCCAGGAGTTCTTGATGATCCATGCGCCCTGCGCGCCCTTGGTGTCGTCCCAGCCCACAATCATCAGGGCGTGGTCTATGTCGAACACGGACGGGTTCTCGTTGGCGTTGAACACACCACTGTGATAGGCGCCGAACGCCGAACTGGTGTACAGCGAGCAGCCGAGCGGGCCGTGGTCCATGAGGGCCTGCTTGATCTCCGGCACTGTCGGCTGGAGTCCATTGACGTAACTGTAATCCTGGACGCGCCAGGTGCGCGGGGCGGCGCAGGCGCATTCCGAGCGCATGCCGGTATAGGGATAGTCCGCCTCAAGCGCGGCACCCACGTAGCCGCAGGCGTCGGGTTTGTTGATGAGCCACGCGTAGGCCCAGATGGCCCCGCTGCAGCCCCATCCGGCCGTGTTGCAGCTCAGCAGGTGCTGCTCCGAAAGGTCCACCTCAATGCCGTCGCGGATCTTGATGGCGCTCTCCACCACGCCGGCCGTCGAGAAGGCCCAGCAACTGCCGCAATTGCGCTGGTCCTTGACCGCCGTCACGCCGCCCAGCGCACACCAGTCCCAGGATGCGGGAAGGTCCGCCTTCGCGGCCGGCACAGGCCGCCGGGTTGCGGTTTTCCAGAAGGGATCTTCCGGGGCGGGCAGGTGCAGGCCGCTTAATTCTTCGGCAGGGCGGCGCGACGCTTCGGTGCGCCCAATTTCAAAGGTCCACCCCTTTGCCTGCCCCTCTTCCTTGAGCCGGACCAAATCCGCATCCGAAAGCTGTGCGGCGGCGCTGAGACTCCATACCGCAACCATTGTCCCGATCCCAAGAACCACCTTGACCATCTTGCTCATTGTCGTGCCCGCCATACTGCTTTTCTGACCGTTATCCGAGTGGAATGACACTGCATGCCCCAAGGCAGCGCCAAGAAATGTCACAGCCGTCATTATAGCATACAAGGACATTTCTTGGGTGCTATTTTCAATAAAAGCGGGTGGGGCGCTCCGAAAAAGCAGAAGATTATCCTATGCCCGGCAATACTATTCTTTGGATATCCTCTCCAAGGCAAAGGACGCAAGGGACTGAAGGGACCAAAGGGACGTTGTTGGCCCGCACTGCTACAAGGATGTTCTGGTGTAGTGAGTCACAATTGATGCCACCTAAACAAAGAAGACCAAGCGAAAAACGGGGACTGACTCGCCTTTCGGCAGTTTGAAAGGCGTGTCTGTGCCTGCTGTTTCGCGATGCGAGGCTATGCCCGTTGGCGGTACTTGTCCGCCAGGACCGCCGCCAGGATAACCAGGCCGGTGATGAGCCGCTTGGTGGGTTCCTGCGCGCCCACCTGGGCGAGACCGGTGCCGAGCACCGCGATGATGAGCACGCCAAAGAAGGAGTTGATGACCGAGCCGCGGCCGCCCATGAGGCTGGTGCCGCCGATGACCACGGCGGCGATGGCCTGAAGCTCAAGGCCCGCGCCCGCGTTGGGGTCGGCCGAACCGAGGCGGGAACACTGGACCACGGAGGCCAGCGCCGAGAGCATGCCGCTCAGCGCGAACACGGCCACCTTGACGGGGCGCGGGTCTATGCCGGACAGGCGCACGGCCTCCTCGTTGGTGCCTATGGCGATCATGTAGCGGCCAAAGACGGTGCGCGAGAGCACCAGCTGCCCCGCGAAGACAACAGCCAGCGCCACGATGAACGGCAGTGAGAATCCGGCCAGCGTCACTTCGGCGATCCGCTCCACCGGCGCGCCGATGTACATGGTCTGCGAGTTGGTGACCAGGTAGGCCGCGCCGCGCGAGGCCTCCAGCATGCCCAGCGTCACGATGAACGAGGGCACGCCCCACAGGGCCGTCACCAGGCCGTTGGCCGCGCCGCAGGCGAGGCCCGCCATCAGGCACAGCGGCAGCGCGGCCGCCAGCGGCCAGCCGCCCTTCACCAATGCCGCGCCCAGCACGGCGCCGCTCAGCCCGAGCACGGAGCCCACGGACAGGTCAATGCCCGCGATGATGAGCACATAGGTCATTCCCACGGCGATCACCACCAGCGACGGAATCTGGTTGGCGACCGTAAGCAGGGTGGTCATGGTAAAGAAGTTCTTTGCCGAGAGGCCGAAAATAGCGATCAACACCGCCAAAACCAGCGCCATGCCGGCATAGTCGGCCAAGATCCGGCGGAATTGTGAAGAGGTCATGCGCATATTGTCCAGTTCCCAGTTGTGTGCTTCTTCCTTTGTCTCGTGTGCAGCTTTTTCAGTATTTGAACCACAGAGGCACGAAGGTCACGAAGAAGGGGTAATTGACATGGATAAACAGGATGCACAGGATAGAAGGGCGGGTGCTTGTGGATTTAATCCTGGCATCCATGTCCAATTCTTTGTTCCAATGACATTCCAATTGCAGAAGAACCGTTTGCTTCGAAATCCGTCTGCGTGTGGTGCTCTTCCTTCGTGTCCTTCGTGGCTCATGATTGACCTGCCGCCGCCTCGCCCAGATGCCCGCTGAGCGCCGCGGCCATGATCCTGTCCTCGGTCCAATCACCCCGGGTGAAGACTTCGGCGACGCGTCCCGCGCTCATGACGGCGATGCGGTCGCACAGGCCGAGCAGTTCCTTGAGGTCCGACGAGACCACGACGAGCGCTTTCCCCGCCGCGGCCAGTTCGCGCATGCGCTTGTACAATTCGAACTTGGCGCCCACGTCTATGCCGCGCGTTGGCTCGTCGAAAATGATGACACGGCAGTCGCGGTGGAGCCAGCGCGCCAGCACGACCTTCTGCTGGTTGCCCCCGCTGAGTTCACCGGCCGCCTGATCGGCCCCGGCGCAGCGCACCGCCAGCCGTTCGATCCAGCGCCGCGCGGCGGCGGCCTCGGCGCTCCGGCGTATCCAGCCAATGGGCCCGGACAGGTTGCGCAGGTCCGCCAGCGTCACGTTTTCGCGGATGGGCCGCGGCAGCAGCAGGCCCTGGCCTTTGCGGTCCTCCGTCAGCAGGGCCATTCCCAGCCGCACCGCGTCGCGCGGGCCGCGTATGCGCGCGGGCAGTTCGGACCCGCCCAGATAGATTCGGCCCGATTCGGGCCGGTCCGCGCCGAAAACGGCGCGCATCGTTTCCGTGCGGCCCGAACCCATGAGCCCGGCAAAACCGAGAATCTCGCCGGGCTGCACGGAGAAGCTCACGTCGCGCACGCGCGACCCCAGGCACAGGTCTTCCACGCGCAGCAACGGCGCGCCGGGCTGCGCGGAGGACACGGCGTCCGTTTCACCAATGTCACGGCCCACCATGCGCCGCACAATTTCATCCACGGTCAATTCACTGGCGGCGTGGGTGGAGACAACCTTTCCGTCGCGCAGGATGGTGACGCGGTCGGCCAAACGGAGGATTTCCTCCATGCGATGCGAGATGTAGACCACGGCGATGCCTTCGCGGCGGAGCCGCGCGATGTTCTCAAAAAGCAGCTCCGCTTCACGGTCCGTCAACGAAGCCGTCGGCTCGTCCAGAATGAGGACACAGCAGGTGCCGGCGAGACCGCGGGCGATCTCCACCATCTGCTGTTCGCCCACGCCGAGCGCCCCGACAGGGGTGCGCGGATCAATGCCCGACAACCCAACGGTCGCCATGGCGTCGCGCGCGGCGGCGTCCAATGCGGCACGCCGGACAAAACCGAGACGCGACGGAAGGGCGTCGAGGAAGATATTTTCCCCGACGGACAGCGTGGGGACGAGGTTCAGTTCCTGCATGACGAAACGGATGCCGAGGCGTTCCGCTGCATGGCGCGACGCGGGCGCATAGGGAACGCCGTCCAGGAACATGCTTCCGGCGGTGGGCTTCGTGATGCCGCCGAGCAGGCGCATCAGCGTGCTCTTGCCGGCGCCGTTCTCGCCGACCAGCGCATGCACCTCGCCCTCGCGCAGCACGAAGTCCACGCCATCCAAAGCCCGCGCGCCGGGATAGTCCTTGACCATCCCTTCGGCGCGAAGGAAGTAGGTGTTCTTGAATTCAGTCATGTCCAAACCATGCGGGATTTACGCCCAATCCGTCAACGCCCCGCCTCCTCCGTCATTCCCGCGCAGGCGGGAATCCAGGACTCCGCGCGAAACACCCAACCTTTCGCGCGAATCCCAATAGGAGTCGTGACCTAGGGTATCATAATTCGTCATAGAGGTCCTGCCATTGCGGATTCCGCTTTTCGATCATTGAGATCTTCCACGCACGGTTCCATTTCTTGATGTGCTTCTCACGCGCTATGGCCGACATCATGTCACCATGCCATTCGTACCAGACGAGCGTGTGTACACCGTACTTCTTTGTGAATCCCTCGAATGCGTCTGTCTTGTGTTGCCAGACACGCTTGGAAAGGTCACTGGTGACCCCCGCGTAAAGAGTGCCGTTGCGCTTGCTCGCCATGATATGGACTGCGGGTTCCCGTTCGCGCATTACGGACTCCTGGTTTCCCGCCTTCTCGCGAATGACGGGGAAGGTGAGGACTTCACCAAGAACCGGGCAGCCCCGCGAACCAGGTTAATTACGAGAGGAGTCAGAACAACTTCAGCCCGAGCGGGGCCGGCAGGTTCGCGCGAGAGCCTGGATTCCCGCTTTCGCGGGAATGACGGGGGAGGCAGGGGCTTTGGTAAAATACGCGCAATGCCGCCGCTCGGGTCTAAAACCCTGGCATGCTGAACACCTTCAGCTCTTTCACCGTCAACCAAGAACCCATGTCCCCATGTGGAGTCAATGACAGTGCGTTATTTCTTCACCACCGTCTCCGCCGTCACGAGGTCCACCGCCGTTTCCTTGTCCTGCGGCGTGGTCTTGTCGCGGAGGACCTGGAGCGCGTACTCAATGCCGAAGACGGCGAGTTTGTCGGCGTACTGCTGCACGGTGCAGACGATCTGCCCCTCGCGAATGAGGTTCTCGACGGCCGAGATGCCGTCGTAGCCGCAGATGAGCACCTGGCCAGTCTTGCCGGCGGCGCGGACGGCGGCGGCGGCGCCGAGCGCCATGCTGTCGTTGGCGCAAAGCAGCGCCTTCACCTCCGGGTGCTCCGTGATGATCGAGGAGGCCACCTGGTTGGCCTTGTCCATCTCCCAACCGGCCGACTGCGACGTGACCAGTTTCAGCCCGGCTTCGGTGATGGCGTCGTCGAAACCGAGTTTGCGCTGCTGGCCGTTGAAGGCGCTAGGGATGCCCTCGAGCACCGCCACGGGCGCGCCCGGTTCCAGTTTGTTGGCGAGATAGTCGGCGGCCAGTTTGGCGCCCTTGCGGTTGTCGGGGCCAACGAAGGGGATGGTGATGCCCTTTTCCTGGAGCACGCCGCCGTCGAACTTGTTGTCTATGTTGATGACCACCACGCCCGCGTCCTGCGCGCGCTTGCACACGCCCACGAGGGCCTTGGAATCGGCCGGGGCGATGACCAGCGCGTCCACCCGCTGCGCGACCATCTGCTCGACGAGGTCAATCTGCCGCGCCACGTCCTGCTCGTCCTTGATGCCGTTGGAGATGAGCGTGTATTCGGACGCGTGCTGCTGCTGGTGCGCCTTGGCGCCGTTCTCCATGGTGAGGAAGAACTCGTTGGCCAGCGACTTCATCACCAGCGCGATCCGGTACGGCCCGGCCTTTTCCGCCTTGGCCGGTGCGTTGGGCGATACGGGCGCGGCGCCCTTTCCGTCCGATGACGGGGAACATCCCGAAACGGCCAGCACGGCGCACAGCACCAGGACGGATATGACAGACAAGCCTGCGAATCGTTTCATGGCAAAAACCTCCTTTGGTGTCACGGCCAGCACGATAGGCGGAACGCGGGCTTCGGTGCAAGTTTGCCGACAGAAACGGGGCTGTGGGCAGGCGGCAAGTCCGCATGGGATGACCGCCTGTTGAGGCGCGACCGGTCGCCGTGCCAGAATACCCCCGCCGATCTGAAGAGGCGTTCTGACGGGTGACGATGCGTCATCACAAGTCCCTGTCTCCGCTCCTGTTGCGTCTGACGCAAAGGCTTGGGGGAATAGAACATTCGCCGGACGCTGTTGCCAAAATGAGCGGTTGTGGCAAGGTGGAAAGAGACGATTACATTCCTTAACCGCAACTTACGGAGAAAGGTGATGTCCATCCAGAGAGACAACTTGGAGACCGCCACCTACGAGGGAAGCCGCGTGGAACGCAGCACCCGCGAGGTGGAGGATCTGACCAAGGGCGAATACAAGTACGGATGGACCACCGACATCGAGGCGGACACGTTCCCGAAGGGCCTGAACGAGGACATTGTACGGGCCATTTCGTCGCGCAAGGGCGAGCCGGAATGGATGACCGAATGGCGGCTGAAAGCGTACCGCAACTGGCTGCGCATGGAAGAGCCGCACTGGGCCAAGGTCCATTACGAACAGCCGGATTTCCAGGACCTGCGCTATTACTCGGCACCCAAACCCAAGAAGAGCCTGAAAAGCCTCGACGAGGTGGATCCCAAACTGATCGAAACGTTTGAGAAACTGGGCATTCCGCTGGATGAGCGGAAGATCCTGGCCGGGGTGGCGGTGGACGCGGTGTTCGACAGCGTTTCCGTGGCCACGACGCACAGGGAAATCCTTGGCAGGCGCGGCATTATTTTCTGTCCCATCTCCGAGGCGATTCGCGAGCATCCCGAGCTGGTGCAGAAGTACCTCAGCAGCGTGGTGCCGACGGGCGACAATTTCTACGCGGCGCTCAATTCGGCGGTGTTCAGCGACGGGTCGTTTGTGTACGTGCCCAAGGGCGTGAAGTGCCCGATGGACCTGTCCACCTACTTCCGCATCAACGCCTCCGAGACCGGCCAGTTTGAGCGCACGCTGATCATCGCCGACGAGGGCGCCGAGGTGAGCTACCTTGAGGGCTGCACCGCGCCGATGCGCGACGAGAACCAACTGCACGCCGCGGTGGTGGAGCTGATCGCGCACAAGGACGCAACCATCCGCTACGCGACGGTGCAGAACTGGTACGCGGGCGACGAGGAGGGCCGGGGCGGCATTTTCAATTTTGTGACCAAGCGCGGCAAGTGCGAGGGCGCCAACGCGCACATCTCGTGGACGCAGGTGGAGACGGGATCGGCCATCACCTGGAAGTACCCGAGCTGCCTGCTGATGGGCGACAATTCGGTGGGCGAGTTCTACTCGGTGGCGCTGACGCGCAATTTGCAGCAGGCCGACACGGGCACGAAAATGACCCACCTCGGCAGGAACACGCGCAGCACGATCATTTCCAAGACCATTTCGGCGGGCCGCAGCGACAACAGCTACCGCGGCCTGGTGCGGGTGATGCCAAAGGCGGAGAACTGCCGGAACTACACGCAGTGCGACAGCCTGCTGCTGGGCGACAAGTGCAGCGCAAACACATTCCCCTACATTGACGTGCGCAATACGTCGTCGCGCGTGGAGCACGAGGCGTCCACGTCGAAAATCAGCGAGGACCAGCTGTTCTACTGCCAGTCGCGCGGCATCGGGCCGGAGGACGCCATTTCGATGGTGGTGAACGGCTTCTGCAAGGAGGTGTTCGACCACCTTCCGATGGAGTTCGCCGTCGAGG
>CALDSM010000781.1 GCA_937923585.1 uncultured bacterium | reverse complement strand
TTTCGACCCAACACCATTTAGAGCGCTTCCGGGGGCAAAGCACTAAGTCGTTCTTCGAAATTGGGCGCATGACGGCTGGCGGAATCCTGCTCCCCAAGAAGTCCGGCGCCGGAGGAGCCGGACTACCGGAACCGGAACTGGAGAAGGGAAACGGTCAGTTCCCCAGCCGGGCCACGTACTTCTTCCATGCCGCCATGGAACCGGTCAGGTGGTCCTTGGCGTCGCCTTCGATGCCCCAGCATTGCAGGCCCACCGGTCCCTTGTAGCCCAGATCTTTCAGCGTCTTGAGCACGATGAACACGTCAAAGTCGCCCTTGTCCAGCGGTTGCAGCCAGTTGCCCGTGCCGGCGTGGATAGCATCGGGCTTGTCCGTGCCGTTGATGCTTGTCGCCATGAGGTATGGCATGGCCGATTCCAACACCGGCTTGAGGTTCTCCTCCTTGTCCACCTTCATCCAGTGGCAGAGATTGAACATGACGCCCACATTGGGACGGTCCACCTTCCTGGCCAGTCGCACCGCGTCGGACACCTTTTCCAGCCACATATTCACGTGCGGATAGAGCACAATCTTCGCGCCAGAATCCTTCGCCATGTCGGCCAGTTCGCGGATGATGGGCACGGCGCGTGCGTCGCCCTTTTCATCCGACGGGAGCAGGGGCAAGCCTTCCGTCAACGGGCAAATCTGCACGTCGCGGCCCTTGAGCAGGGGCAGGATCTCTTTAATCTTCTTGTCATAGGGCTCTTTGTCGGGGGCGATGTTCACGCGTATGGTGATCTGAAAGAGCTTCAGCCCGGCGGCGTCGAGCGAGTCCAGCCGCTCCTTCACGTTGTCCAGCCAGAGATGCCCCACACCGTCATAGCCCAGTTCCTTGATCATCGCCGCCTGTTCGGGCAGCGTGCGGTGCCTGCTGTCGTGGGTGTCTATGCAGTAGGCGAAGAACGGGAACGGTGCCTTGTCCGCGGCAAAGGCGGCAGTGGCGGAAACAAATGCGAGAGTAATTGCGCACAGGTGTTTCATCTGCATTACCGGACTCCTGCAAGATTGGCGGCATCATTCTTGAACCACGAAGCCACGAAGAACACGAAGAAACGGACAACAAAAAAGACAAGTCAAACATGGATGAACAGGATGGGAAAGCCTCGTCGGTTTCTTATCCTGTTCATCCATGTTGGATTCTCTTTATGCCCTCCACGGGCGGGTGCGGTTCACCTTGGCGAGAACCTTGCGGGCAATGGCAACATCTTCGGCGATCTCGAAATCGAACATGCCCATGAGCGAGAAATCGGCGCCGTTGTCGAACACGTATTGCAGCGCATCCTCCGGGGGAATCGCGCCCGCGGCCATCACCTTGAAGGCGATCCACGGCTTCTCCACCTTGGCCATCACATCAACAACTTCCTTCGGGTTCTTGCACCAGTAACCCGGCACCTCTTCGGTGATGCCTTTAATCTCATCCGGGCGCGGTGCGGTGGGATAGTTGTGGTGGTGGAAGGTCTTGATGTAGAAGTCGGCGGGGATCTTGTGCTCCTCGCAGGCCTGGATCACGCGCAGGTCGTGGGCGGCAACGCCGGACAGCATGCCGTGCTTGTGCCCAATCTCCACCGCCTCGGCCATGGCGTCAAACTTGCCCTCTTCGACAAGCCGGTCCGCCGTCACGCCCCAGAGGTAAACCGCCTCGGTGCCCATGTCCACCAGGTTCTTCACCTCCGTGGCATACCCCACGGGGTCCCGGTCCACCTGTGTGGTGGGACAGATGATGTACTGCATCTTGCCCCGGTTTTCCTTGCGGTACCGGGCCAGGACGACCATCGCCTCCGGCTTGGTGTGGATCACGAGCGTGTTGACGCCGTTCTCCTCGGCCAACTGCATCGTTTCCATGATCTTGTCGTCGGTGTTGTAGTGCGCGCACAGGTTGTAGACATACTTCAGGTCGCGGCTGTGCGTGAAGTGGGTCAGCAGGTTGCCGCCCAGCAGAATGCGGCTCACCGAAAGTTTGCCGATTTTCCCCTGGCCAAGCCCGTTCTTGTTCACCGAAAACTCCATCGGTGTCGGCAACGCCTCCGTATCGTCGGCGGCAACGGCAAAACGGCCATACGCCATGGCGCCTCCCACCGCGGAAGAACCCAACAGGGACTGCTTGACGAATTCGCGGCGGCTCGGGGTGCTCTTCATGAAAACCTTTCCTTCTGTCGTCATGACCGTTCAGAGAAATGCCTGGCGGCAACCACATTGTACCGTTGGAAATGAGTATAGCAGATTGAAGTTCGAACGGAGACCTACTTCTCCGGGAGAACGCACGCTTCACAGCAGACGGACGTCCACTGCCACCCGCACATCCCATGCTTCCCCATTGTCCGAACAGACAGCCGCCACAGCAATGCTTTGCCATGCCCCCGCCAAACCACATTCCTACATACAGGTAGGTTCTCTATGGCGAAGACACGACATGGTCGTGCAACAGCCATTACCAAAGCCCTGTTTCCGTCCCTGACATCATCGGCCATTGCAGTTCATAACATGCCACTTTTCAATTACTTACGTGCATACAGCAGGCCCTAGAATTGGAGGGTTCGTTTGCGTTGTCCGGATTGGCACGTTGCTTGCCCACTACCGGCAAGAACGATCGCAACCTGCGGTGGTTCCCATGGTGTTTGTTTTCGGGACTGCCACGGCGCGCCAAAAGCACCGCGGCCAACCGCAGAAAGGAGCCGGATTCGGTAACAGCCTTGAAGAAGATTGAAGCCATCATTAAACCGTTCAAACTGGAGGAGGTAAAGGACGCCCTTGCCGGAGTGGGCATTTCGGGCGTGACCGTTACCGAAGTAAAGGGCTTTGGCCGGCAAAAGGGGCACAAGGAGATGTACCGCGGCGCTGAATATGTCGTCGAGTTCCTGCCCAAGGTGAAGCTGGAACTGGTCATCACCGACGACAAGCTGGCCGCCGCGCTCAACACCATCACCAAGGCCGCGGCCACGGGCCGCATCGGCGACGGCAAGATATTTGTGGTGAACGTGGAGGATGCGGTGCGCATCCGCACCGGCGAAACCGGCGACATCGTGGTCGAGTAACCCAGAAGAGAAATGCAACCAACGGACGGCGCAAGGCGCCGCACCCGATGACAAGGAGAACGCAGATGGATGCCCTGATGACACAAGCCGCGCGGATGCGCCGGTTCAGACTGTTTCTTGCCGCAGCGATGGCGCTGCTGCCCATGGGGGCCTGTTTCGCGCAGGACGCCGCGCCGGCGGCCGACGCCGCCGTGCCCGTGCTCGACACGGGCGACACCGCCTGGATGCTCACGTCCACCGCGCTGGTGCTGTTCATGACCATCCCGGGCCTGGCACTGTTTTACGGGGGCCTGGTGCGCGCGAAGAACGTGCTGTCCATCCTGATGCAGTGCTTCGCAATCACCTGCATGATCACCATCCTGTGGCTGATTGGGCTCTACAGCCTGTCCTTTGACACCACGGGCATGGCCAAGGGCGTGACGGGCCTGCATTCGTTCGTGGGCGGCTTCGCCAAGCTCTTCGGCGCCGGCATCACGGTCAGCAGCCTGGCCGCCTACGTGCTCCCGGCGGACACGCACGCCATACCCGAGTCGGTGTTCTTCTGTTACCAGATGACCTTCGCGATCATCACCCCGGCGCTGATCACCGGCGCGTTCGCCGAGCGCATGAAGTTCAGCGCGATGCTCATCTTTATGGCGCTGTGGTCAATCATCGTGTACGCGCCCGTCTGCCACATGGTGTGGAGCGGCGACGGCTCGTTCCTTGGCAGCACCTGGGGCGCGCTGGACTATGCGGGCGGCACGGTGGTACACATCAACGCCGGCATCGCGGCGCTGGTCTGCGCGCTCATGCTCGGCAAGCGCAAGGGCTACCCCACCACGCCCATGCCGCCGCACAACCTGACCATGACGGTCACGGGCGCGGCGATGCTTTGGGTCGGCTGGTTCGGGTTCAACGCGGGCAGCGCGGTGGCGGCGGACAACCGCGCCGGCATGGCCATGCTGACCACGCAGGTCGCCACGGCCGCGGCGGCGCTGGCGTGGATGTTCATTGAGTGGATCAAGAACGGCAAGCCCAGCGTGCTGGGCATCGCGTCCGGCGCGGTGGCCGGCCTCGTGGCGGTGACCCCGGCCTCCGGCTGGGTCGGCCCCATGGGCGCGGTCGCCATTGGCACGGCGGCGGGCGGAGCCTGCTACTTTGGCGCAACGACCCTGAAGCACTTCTTCGGCTATGACGACTCGCTCGACGTGGTCGGCGTTCACTTCGTCGGCGGGACGCTCGGTGCATTGCTCACCGGCATCTTCGCGGCACCGTTCCTGGGAGGCTTGGGCACGACGGGCGACGGATCGGGCGACTACTCGATTCCCAGCCAGATGCTCGCGCAGTCAGTCGGCGTGCTCATCACCATCGGCTGGAGCGGATTCATCAGCGTGGTGCTGCTGGGCATTCTCAAGGCCACCATCGGCATCCGGGTGGACGACGAATCCGAGACCATCGGCCTCGACCAGACGGAACACGGCGAAGCCGGCTACAACCTTTAACCCCACCTACTTGGTTCCATGGCAAACACAACGGGGGCCGGTTCTGGGAACCGGCCCCCAGCCCAAAAGAAAGCTGCATGCAGACGCCGGCACTGCGTTCGAGTGTTGACCGAAGGAACGGCGCCTGAGAACAAACCCTGAAGACGACACCAACCAGAAGGAGTCACGAAAATGGCATTCACCGATTTCCTGCAAGGCCTGTTCACCGCACTGTTCGACTATTTCGCAGGTGTGCTGGAAGGCCTCCTCACCGGCGCGCTGAACAACCTGTTCGGCATTGACCCGGAAGGCGAATAGGCGCACCGCGCCCCCGGCGCAACACTGAAACCAGAAGGAGTCAATCATGTTTACCGACCTGTTAAGCATTCTCGTGGACGTGCTGATGAGCTTCTTTGGAAAGCTCCTGACCACGCCCCTCTTCAACTTCCTCGACGCGGCGCTCTTCGGAAGCAAGGACCCGCTTGCCTGACCCCGCCTCCCGGCGCAGGACACCCACAACGGGGCCGGTTTAATGGAACCGGCCCCTGCTTCTTTTTTTGACGCCCTTTTAGAGTAATTAAAGGTTACTATGCGGTATTAGCCTGGGAACGCAAACACGTTGACACCACGCCTCTGTTTTGAGCCCCAAAGGGGCCGGACAACAGTAGCCCCGGTGACCGAAGAGAACCCGGGGTTAAGTAAAGCAGGCGACAACGCCCCCGGAGGGGACGAACAGGATACGCATACATGGCGCATGTGTTTGTTCGCCCCCTTGCGGGGACGGTTCTGTAACACGCCCATTTCCACGGGTTCCGCTTCGCTCCACCCGTGGCTATTTTTGTCCGCCCCCTTCCGGGGGCAAGACACACAATGCGCTGTCCGCCCACGCAAACGTTGCCCCTGAGCGCACCGCACGTCAACTGAAGAATGCGCTAACGCAAATACGACTGAGTGGCAATGAGTCGGCCCCTGCTTCTTTCTGATCCGCTATTGGCAGACCGATCTTGAGATTGGCCCTCGCAGACTATACCGCCCAACCGAAGATGCGGGCCGCGTTGCGCGCGGTGGTCTCCGCGATTTCTTCCATGGGCAGTTCCAGTATCTCCGCCGCTGCACGCAGGTTGTGGACGATGTTGGCGGGCACGTTGGGCCGTTCCTTGGACTCCACCGGCGGAATGTCGGGACTGTCCGTTTCGAGCAGGAATGCGTCGGGGTAGATGCGCCGCAGCATGTCGTTGCGCTTGCGGCTGTTGCGGTAGGTGAGAATGCCGCCGAGCGAGAAGGCAAAGCCGTAATCCATGAACTGCTCCGCCACTTGGGCGCTGCCGGTGAAGTTGTGCAGGATGCCCCCGCGCTGCGGCACGCCGACCTTGCGGAAGCCGTTCAGCATCTCGTTGAACGCACCGCGGCAATGCAGCACCATCGGCACGTTCAAGTCGCGTGCAATGGCCAGTTGCCGTTCAAACACGGCCTGTTGCAGCAGGAAGGGCGTGCGGTCGGTCTTGGTGTCCAGCCCGGCCTCGCCAACACCCACGGCACCACCCGCGACGGCCCCGGCAAGGCCGTCCAGCAGGGACAAGTCCTCCTCGCGGCAGTACCAGGGATGCACGCCCACGACGCAGGCCACTTCGGGAAAGGTGCGGGCCAGTTCGAGCGACAGGGGCCACTCATTCACCGTGGTGGACGCGGTGACCAGTTTGACCACGCCGGCGTTGCGCGCGTCGGCGAGAATATCCTCCAGCCGCCCCGCGAACTCCTCGGCTTCCAGATGGCAGTGAACGTCAACCAACCGCATGATGTGGGTGTCCCGGAACGCCGGCGCCGTCATCCCGCCGGGTTGACGAGCTTCTGCACCTCGGGCGTGTCCATGTTTTCCTTTGTCACCACGGTGACGCCCGTGTCTATGCGCTTCTCGACCGGCTGGCCGTTGATTACCGCCACCGCGGTCTTCACAGCGTCGTAGCCTATCTTGAAGGGGTTCTGCACGATAAGCGCATGAATGGAGCCCTCTTTGAGCGCGTTCAGTTCCTCCCCGGATGCGTCGAAGGCGACTATCTTAACCTCGCCCGCCTTGTTGGCGGTGCGCATGGCCTGGGCCGCGCCGAGGCCGGCGGGTTCGCTGGCGGTGAAGAATCCCTTGATGTTGGGGAAGGCCGCTATCCCCTCCTTGAACCCCCGCTCGCGCATTTCGGAGGAGGCCGCGCCGGGCACGTTGGGGATGCACCCGACCTCGCCCGCGCCGCCAATCAGGCCGGCCAGCACGCGCGCGCCCTCCTTTGCCGCGGCCACGTTGTCCGATGCCACCAGCGATTTCGGTATGTCCGAGTTCAGGCCGGAATCAAAGGTCACCACGGGGATGCCCTTTTTGTCCGCCTGGTCCACCACGTTGACCAGCGCGTTCTCGTCGCAGGCGGCCATGACAATGCCGTCCACCCCCCGGACAATCATGTCCTGCATGATGCTGATCTGCTTGTCAATCTCCGTTTCCCGGGCCGGTCCCTGCCAGAGCACGTCCACGCCCAGGTCTTTCCCGGCCGCCTCGGCGCCCGTGCGCACCGTCACCCAGAACTGGTGCGAGATGGCCTTGGGAATGACCGCGATTTCGGGGCGCTCCTTCTTCTTGGGGGCCGCTTCCGGCTTTGCCGTGGGTGAGGGCTTTTCGCCGCCGCAGCCGGCGAACACCAGCATCGCCGCCGTGCAAAACAACATCGCGCGTTTCATGGCGTCGTCCTCCTTTGGCAAGTAACAGGGCGAATGGCAGGGACACCGCTGTGACCTGCGCTTGGCTAAGACGCCATCCGCAATGCACCAGCCAGCCAAAGCGGCGTCGCTGCCGCCGCACTCCAAAATTTTGAGCAACAGGGACTGGCACGTCTGTGCTTCACTTGTCCCTGCTATTCTAGTTCATCACCTTGAACCGTTCGCCGGTGCCCTCGATTTCTATGGCTATTGCCCGGGTCTTCACCGCGATCAGCCTTGCGCCCGTGCCGGGAATCATCTCACCCACGTAGACCTTCTTCAGGTTGATGATCGCCAGTCCCTCGGGCTGGCTGGCGCTGGCCTCGCGCAGCACATTCAATCGCATTTCGCCCAAGCCGAGCCGTTCGCGGTCGGTCTGTCCGAGCCGGGGCAGCGCGTTGAGGTCCTCCAAGAACGGGGCGCGCTTCTCGGCCTCACGGCCGGGCGCGAGACTGGTTGGGGGAACCAGTTTCGGCGGCGGAGACGGCGATTCTGCATCGCTCACCGCAGCGCGCGCGCGCGAAAGTTCATCCATCGTCGGCAGCGGCGTGGTGGGTTCCTCCAACGGCGGGGGTATGACTCTTGCCACTTTCACCGGCGCGGCGACAGGTTTGGGGGCGGGCTTTTCCGCAACAACCTTTTCCGGTTCCGGTGCGGGTGCCTTGGCCACCGCCGACACGGCCGGTTTCGCGGGAACAGGCGGTTCCACAGGGGCCTTCACCGGCTCGGGCGTCTTCGTCTCGGGTTCGGGTATGACCGGTGCGGCAGGTGGCGTCGCAAGCTTGACGGACTCCGGGATGGGTGCCTGGGTCGCCACTGGCGGTGTCGGCACGGACGGTGCCTCCGGCTGTGTAACGGGCACCATCTCGGGCTTGGGCTGGGGTTCGGGCAGCGCCGGAGTGGTCGCCGGTTCCGGTGCGGGCGGCGGCTGGGTGGCTGTGGCCACCGTCTGGGCCGGGGTTTCCGCTGCAGGCTTGGCCGCCGCCACAGCCGTCGTTGACATCCCGTTCTTGCCGACCAGCAGCGCCACCGCGGCAGACAGACCGACAATCAGGGCAAGGACAATCGCTCCGCCAGTGGCATACAGCAGGGGCTTCCAGTGGAAAGACGGCGCCTCCCATGCATCGCGTTTCCGCCTCCCGGCCTTGCCGCAGAGCGCGTCGGCCGCCTTTTCGGGCACAAACGGCGCGTTCTCGTCCGATGCGTCGCGCGCGTTGCGGTCCTCTTCGACCTTGTTCAGGGCGTCAAGAATGGAACTCATGTCATTCCTGCTCCCGTGAAATGCCCAACCGCGTCATGCCGGAGCACCGCCGTGCGGCACCAGCGGCGAACTGCCCGCCACCGGTTCGGTGGACTCGCCCGGTCGAGACGTGTCTGCGGGCGGCAGCGGTTCGATGGCGTTGGGCGGCGGCAGTTCACGCACCTGCAGCGGGGTGCCCGCTTCCGTGCGGTATTCGCCCGGGGATACCGCCGCGGCGGATTGCTCTTTCTTTTCCGGCGTTTCCGCCGCCGGCGGGGACTCTGGCTGCGCCGCTTCGGGTGCGGGTGCGGGTGTGGGTTCTGGTGTGGGTGAAGGCGCGGGTGCCGGAGGAGTCTCCGGTGTCGCCGCCTCAGGTTCGGACGCGGGTGCCTGGGCTTCCGGTTTTGCAGGCGCAGGGTCTGGCACAGGCGCAGGCGCGGGCGTTTCCGCCTCCGACGCGGATGTTGGCGCTTCGGGTACGGGCGACGGAGCAGGCGCGGTCTC
>CALDSM010000780.1 GCA_937923585.1 uncultured bacterium | reverse complement strand
GTGGCCGTATGCTCTGCCGCCGAAGGATGGGACTACTTCCAATCGGTTGCGCACGGCGTCTTCTGCGAACTGGGCAAAGGCTGCGTGGACTTTCCCTGGACTACGCAATGGCTTCGCGGCAGGGGTTATGGTGGATTTATCACCGTCGAACAGGATGTGCTCCCGGGCATGGGCGCGCCCAAGGAGAGCGCCCGCAGAAACCGCAATTATCTTAAGACATTGGAGTTGTAACATGGGACAGCAGCAATTGAATCTCGGGCTGATTGGCGTTGGGCGTATTGGCAAGGTGCATGCTGAGCATCTTCGTTACCGGATTCCCCGTGCGAACCTGGCGGTCATTTCTGATGTGAACGTGGAAGCGGCGCGGGCCTGCGCCGAACGGCTCGGCGTGGCGCGCGTGGAGGCGGACCATCACGCGCTGCTGAATGATCCCGCCATTGACGCGGTGGTCATATGCTCGCCGACGGACATGCACGCCACGATGATCGAGGAGGCGGCGAATGCGGGCAAGCAGATCTTCTGCGAAAAGCCCATTGCGCGCACGCTCAGGGAAATAGACCAGGCGCTCGACGCCGTGGCCAAGGCGGGCGTGAAACTGCAGATCGGATTCAACCGCCGCTTCGATCCCAATTTCGCGCGGGTGCGCAAGGCAATCCTCGCCGGGGAAATCGGCGAGCCCCACCTGCTCCACATCATCAGCCGTGATCCCGGACCGCCGCCCATAGAGTATGTCAAGGTGTCGGGCGGCATGTTCCTCGACATGACCATTCACGATTTCGACATGGCGCGTTTTCTCATCGGCGGTGAGGTGGAAGAGGTGTACGCTGCGGGTGCGGTGCGCGTGGACCCCGCCATCGGTGAAGCCGGGGATTTGGACACGGCGCTGGTCACGCTCAAGTTCAAGAGCGGCGTGCTGTGCGTCATTGACAACAGCCGCAAGGCCGTCTACGGCTATGACCAGCGCGTCGAGGTGCTGGGCAGCGCGGGCGGCGCGGCGGTCAGCAACAACCATCCCAACACGGCGGTCATCAGCGATGCGGCCTGCGTGCGCCGCGACCTGCCGCTCAACTTCTTTATGGACCGCTACCTCGAAAGTTTCCTCGTGGAAGTGACGGACTTCGTCAATGCCGTGCTCGACGGCAAGCAGACGCCGGTTACCGGTGTGGACGGCCGCGCCGCAGTGGCCGTTGGTATCGCCGCGCGACGCTCCCATGAGGAGAACCGCCCGGTGCGTTTGGAAGAGATTGGGTGAGCCCCGGTTTGCGGTCCTGTCCTCCCGTCGTCCGTTCCTCTGGAAGTCAGGAAGTGTAGACTGGCGTTTGCGGACCTAGTCTGATTCCGTCGGCAGCACGGCGGCAAACCAGACCACGAAGACCGTCAGCGCCCAGATGGACAGATGCTCCAGCAGTGGGAACTTGCGCAGCCCGTGCGTGGCGTCAGACAAATGGGATGCGATCTCGTTTCGCGGCGCGGAGGCAATGCCGTTTATCGCCGCCCAGACGGAATCCCATTCAATCCTCATCCCGATGGCCGCAAACACCGGCAGGCATACCAGGAAGGGGCCGATGAGCGACAGATAGGGGAACCTGCCCTGTTCGGCGAAGGTCGCCCGTGTGAGCTTGTCCCGGATGATGAGCCCCCCGTGCCAGACAATACCCAGCGAGAACGCCACGGCAATCATGACCGCCACCTTTACGTGGACCTCCCGCCATTGCACTTCGCCGATGACCGGTTGGCGCGCGTCGGGAAAAAGCCCCGTCAGGATTATTGCCGCGCATCCGACAAGGAAGAACACCGACCCCACCCGGGCACCGAATTCTGAAACGGCCATGAGTCTGCGCCGGATGTAGAGGATGACCGGCATCATCGTCAGTCCGCAATACACCATTGCCACCGAGAACAGCCAGAACCATTCGGGATTGTGCCGCTCGTCAAAACTCCCCAGCGCGCTTAGCGTTTTTTTCGTGACGGAATACTTGTGCTCCGCCGGATAGCCCATCCAGGCGCAGAAGACCAATCCCCAAAACACCAGCACCAGAAACGCCAAATGCCAGCGGATCTCCGTCGGAGTGTGCTGGCCCGAGATGTATCGTTTCACCTTTTCCATGGGAGTGCCCCGTCTGTTGTTCCGGCCGCGTAAAGACACTGCGCTGCGGCAGGTTGTTTTGTTCATAGTTTACCGTCCATCCGCAACGCCGTCAAGCGTGCATTGTTTATCATAAAAAAGTTAGAAATATAACAATATGGAATCTTGCGCTGCTGTGGGGCGCCATTCCCGCCTGTGCCTTGGACCGCGGAAGACCCGATGGGCCGCTTCAAAAGGGTGACGGGCCCTCACGGCGGCGCTGAACCCGGCTGGAATCCGAGAAAGTGCAATCCCGGGGGCGGGTTGCCCTATGATTATGGTGTGGTGACAGGAAGTGCATTCCGCAAGGGAACGTGTCGGACAGTTGCCTGCAACCCTGTGAGGAAGCCATGAAGACGAAAGACAATGCGGCATTGCTGGTGCGGGGACAACTTCTCGATTCCGGACGGACAGCCGATGTGCTCGTGCGCGGCGGCACGGTGCGGGATGTGTGTGTGGGCAAACGGCTCGGCGCGCCGGACCTGGGTTCAGAGGAAACACTGCTCGCCCCGGCGCTGGTGGACATGCAGGTCAACGGCGGTTTTGGCATAGACCTTCAGCGCGATGATCTGGTGCTGGACGAGGTGATCGAACTGAACCGCAAACTGGCCGCAAACGGCGTGGCGCGTTGGGCGCCGACGCTGATCACGGCGGCGGTGGAGTCTCTGGAAAGGCGCGCATGGCGGATTGTGGAGGCACTTGCGGCCGACCCCGCCGCGGACGCCGCCATCGTGGGCATCCACTTCGAGGGGCCGTTTATCTCGCGGGCGGACGGTCCCCGCGGCGCCCATCCCAAAGAGCACACCCTCGAACCGTCGGTTTCCGCAATGAAACGGCTTGTCAACGCGGCGGACGGACGGGTGGCCTGCGTCACGCTCGCGCCCGAACTTCCCGGCGCCCCCGCGTTGATTCGCGCCCTTGCCAGACAATCCATTGTCGTCGCGCTGGGCCACCACGCCGCCAACGCGGCGCAGGTGGCGAAGGCGGCCGAGTCGGGGGCGACCCTTTGCACCCACCTGGGCAACGGTCTCGCCACCTCGATTCACCGTCACCACAACCCCATCTGGCCGCAACTGGCCAACGACGCCCTGTACGCCTCCCTCATCGCCGACCTCCATCACCTGCCCGTCGAGATGCTCAAGGCCATGATTTGGGCCAAGGGCCCGGAGTGTTGCGTTCTGGTGTCTGACTCGGTGTGCCTCGCGGGAATGAAACCCGGCAGGTACCGTCTGTTTAACGCGGACGTGGAGAAGCACAAAAACGGCAGGGTCTGCCTGGCGGTCACCGAACTCCTTGCGGGAAGCGGCACGTTGCTGCTTGACGGGGTCATCAACGCCTGGCTGGCCGCCGACCTGACCATGGCCGAAGCCTTTGACTGCGCGTCGAAGAACCCGTCGCAACTGCTGGGCATTCCCGCCACACCCTGGCCGCCGCGCAGGGGACGCCATGCGGAGTTCATCGGATTTCATCTTGAGACGAAACGGGGCCGCATTGTGCCCGGCCTTGAGTTCAGTTTCGTGGGCGGCGCCCACCATCCGCCTGAATCGTGACGCGGCGGATATCGCACGAAAGAAAAGACGCACGGGTCAAAAGATTGCTCGGAACGCCGGTTTGTGCCATGATGCCGGGGCAGGCATCGTTTGCCCAAACGGGGTTTTGGTGTTCATGCATTGGCCGGCAAGGACAGTCGCTCTCCGCCAAGGAGGGTTGCCGGTAGATCGGAAGAGCGTCGTGTAGGGAAAGAGTGTAGATCTCGGTGGT
>CALDSM010000779.1 GCA_937923585.1 uncultured bacterium | reverse complement strand
CCGCGTCCGTGTAGGACCCGTGGCACTCGACCGTGGCGGGATTGTCGCCCAGCAGTGTGATAACCGGCGGCACGGCGTCCACCACGCTGATCCTGCGCGTGACTTCGATTGCATTGTTGCCGTTGCCGTCCGTTACGTTGTAGCGCAGCGTGTAGACGCCCGGCGTGTTCACATCCAGCGGGTTGGTGAGCACAATGCTGCTGGTCCGGTCGCCCGCGCAGGCATCCATCGCGGTCGCTCCGGCATCCGTGTAGGAGCCGTGGCACGCCACCGTGACGGGGGTGACGCCCAGCAGCGTGATGGCAGGCCGCGTGCCGTCCACCACATTGACCGTGCGGGTGACTTCTGCGGCGTTGTTGCCGTTGCCGTCCGACACGTTGTAGCGTACCACATAGGTGCCGGGCGTGTTCGTGTTCACAGTGCCGGTGACCACAATGCTGGCCGTTCTGCTGCCCGTACAGGCATCCATCGCGGTTGCCCCCGCGTCCGTGTAGGATGCGCGGCACGCGACTGTGGCGGGGTTGGCGCCCACGAGCGTGATGATTGGCGGATTGGTGTCCGTGTTGGACACCTGGGCGCGCCAGAGATCGCCCAGAAGAGGGGTCGAGGCGGTACCGTTGCCGTCATAGCCCTGGCCGCCGAAGAGCCACAGCGCACCCGCGCCGTCCACCCAGGAAACCGCCGTGTCACGCGATCCGGGCATGTTGGCCGGGTCGGTAATTCCGAGTGTGCCGTAGATGCCGGAACGGTTGAGCGGCGAGGAGCCCTTCATCCAGGTCCAGTAGCCTGTGGCCGGGTCGTAATTCCAAAGGTCGTTGAGGAAGCCCGGCTGCACCGAATCAGGCAGGCCCGAGCCGCCGAACAGCCAGAACCGGCCCGAAGGATCGGTCCATGGGATGGCGTCCAGGCGCGCCCCGGGGGTGTTGGCCGCCGCCGGCATCCCAAGTATGCCGTAAGTCCCAAACTGGTCGTGAACCGAGGAGCCCTTCATCCAGGTCCAGAAGCCCGTGGCCGGGTCGTAGCTCCACAGGTCGTTGAGCCGGCCCACGCCCCCCGAACCGTCGTAGCCGTAGCCGCCAAAGAACCAGAGTTTGCCCGAGGCGTTGGTCCACGAAAGCGCCTTGGCGCGCGCGCCGGGATTGTTGGCGTCCGCGGGAACCCCGCGCGTGCCGTGCAACCCGGGCTGGTTAATGCCGGAAGCGCCCTTCATCCAGGTCCAGTGGCCCGTGGCCGGGTCATAGTTCCAAAGGTCGTTAAGATATCCCTGGCTTCCCGAAGCGTCAAAGCCGTAACCGCCTAAGAGCCACAGCCTGTCGGAAGCATCGCTCCACGCCACGGCCTCGTCACGCGCGCCGGGGATGTTCGCTGCTGCCGGGGTTTCCAGTTCGCCGTAGTTCCCAAACGGACCGACCGTCGAGGCACCCTTCATCCAGGTCCAGTTGCCCGTGGCCGGATCGTAGACCCACAGGTCATTGAGAAGGCCTGAATTCAGAAGACGGTCGTAACCGTTGCCGCCGAAGAGCCACAATCTGCCCGATGCGTCGGTCCACGAAACGGCGCTGGCGCGCGCACCGGGTGTGTTGGCTGTTGCCGGCGTGCCGAGTGTGCCATAGGTTCCCGGCTGATTGGCCAGGCTGGCACCCTTCATCCAGGTCCAGTTGCCCGAGGCCGGGTCATATTTCCACAGGTCGTTCAGGTGCCCTTGGCCTCCGTCGCTGTCGTAGCCGTAGCCGCTGCAGAGCCAAAGCCCGCCTGAGGCGTCGGTCCAGGTGACTGCGTTGCGGCGCGGACCGGGTTTGTTGCCGTCCGCGGGCACGCCGGCCGTTCCATAGACGCCGTACAGGTTGTTTGCTGAGGCGCCCTTCACCCAGGTCCAGTTGCCCGAGACCGGGTCATATTTCCACAGATCGTTGAGGAAGATAAGTCCGCCCACGCTGTAGTAGCCTTGGCCGCCGAAGAGCCACAGCGTGCCCGAGTTGTCCATCCAGGAAACCGCCGTGTTGCGCGCGCCGGGCCTGTTGGCCGGGCCAGGCGTCCCGATGGTGCCGTAACTTCCCCTTTGGCTGATCGTCGGGGCGCCCTTTATCCAGGTCCAGTTGCCCGAGACCGGGTCGTATTTCCACAGGTCGTTGAGGCTGCCCCATGCGCCGGCGGTGTCATAACCGTTGCCGCCGAAAAGCCACAGCGCGCCTGACGGGTCCGTCCACGCAACGGCGGTGCTGCGCCCTCCGGGCGTGTTGGCCGCCGCAGGCGTTCCGAGCGTGCCGTAGGTGCCGCTCTGCCCAACCAGGGACACCCCCTTCATCCAGGTCCAGTTGCCCGAGGCCGGGTCGAACTGCCACAGATCATTTAGGAGTCCCGCATTGGTTCCGGCAGGGACGACGCCGCCAAAGAGCCACAGTCTGCCCGATGAGTCAGCCCAAGAGGAGGAACCGTAGCGCGCGCCGGGCGTGTTGGCCGCCGCAGGCGTGCCGAGCGTGCCGTAGGTTGCCGTCTGGTTCGTCGCGTTGGAACCCTTTATCCAAGTCCAGTTGTCAGCGGCCGAATCGTATTTCCACACGTCGTTGAGGTAGCCCACCCCTCCTGAACCGGCATAGCCGTATCCCCCGAAGATCCAGAGCATACCCGACGGGTCCATCCATGAGACGGCCTGATGACGGGCGCCGGGCGTGTTGGCCGGATCAGCCGCGCCAAGCGTGCCGTAGGCGCCCAATGCGTTGGTGGTGGAGACGCCCCTCACCCAGGTCCAATTCCCCGTGGCCGGGTCGTGCTTCCACAGGTCGTTGAGATAGCCAAAACTGCCCGTGCCGGGGAAACCGGAGCCGCCAAAGAGCCACAGCATGCCCGATGCATCGGTCCATGAAACCGCCCCATAGCGCGCGCCGGGGGTGTTGGCCGCCGCAGATACCCCGAGCGTGCCGTGGGTGCCCGTTTGATTGACCGTATTGGCACCCTTCATCCAGGTCCAGTTGCCTGCGGCCGCATCGTATTTCCACAGGTCGTTGAGATAGCCCAAAGTTCCCGTGCCGTCGCAGCCGTAGCCGCCGAAAAGCCACAGATTGCCGGAAACGTCCTTCCACGAGACGCTTCCGTACCGTGCGCCGGGGGTATTGGCGGCTGCGGGAACCCTGATGGTGCCGTAAACGGCGCGCTGACTGTACGAGGAGGCCCCCTCCATCCAGGCCCAATTCGCAGACTCGCAGGCGTTCTGCGCCGCCGCGCTCCAAATGGGTCCGCCACTCGCTATCGCGATCCCCCCCAGCAGCAGAAACGTCCAAAACGGCGCCGAGACAATCCTCCGATGGCACATAATACAACCTCCATGGCTGCCAAGTTTGGAATGTCCAGGCCGCAAGTCACGCCCGATTACAAACCGTACCACGCAAACCCATCGCTTTTCAGTTGATATATAGTGTACAAGCAATGGGTTGCCACGTCAAGACTTTAGTTTAATGCTATATATTATGTACGCCATGGGTCGTATCGGTTGCCTGTGAATGGTCGTGCCCAGTCGAAGGAATGGTTCTACCGGTCCAACCGGCGTGTTCGGGGAACCGGGATTTCCCGCCCCTTGCTTCCGGGAACGCCGATGGTCTACCTTTTGTGCGCGGTACCCGGTGCTTTCTGGAATGATGCGCGGCCTGCCGCGCGGCAAGGGTTGAAACGGCATTCAAACAGGGAATCAAGGCAACATGGACGCAAAACAATCAGGCGAAATGTCCCGGCGGTCGTTTATGAAGGGTGTGGTTGCGGCGGCGCCGCTCATCATCCCGGCGTCGGTACTGGGTGCCAAAGACGCCGTTGCGGCCGGTGACCGCATCACGTTCGGCCTCATCGGCTGCGGAGGCCAGGGCAACGGCGACATCGGCGGCGTGCTTTCCTCCAAAGGGACGCAGGTGGTGGCGGTTTGCGACGTCAACAAGAAGACCCTGGAAGCGACCAAGGCCAAGATAGACAAGCACAACGGTAACACCGACTGCGCGGCCTACACCGATTTCCGCGAGCTGCTGGCCCGCAAGGACATTGATGCGGTGGTGATTGCCACGCCGGACCACTGGCACGCGCTGATCGCCATCGAGGCGGCCAAACAGGGCAAGGACATCTACTGCGAGAAGCCCCTGGCCTGGTCACTGGGCGAGGGTCGTGCCATTGTGAACGCGGTCCGGGCGAACAAGCGTATCCTGCAGGTGGGCAGCCAGCAGCGCTCCGGACAGGAGTTCAAGTATGCCTGCGAGGTGGTGCGCAACGGCTATCTCGGCAAGATTACCCACATCAACGTCGGCCTACCCAACGGCGGCAACGCCATGTGGGTGGACACGCTGCCTGCGCCGCCCGACTATCTCGACTACGATTTCTATGTGGGCCCGGCGGAATGGGCGCCCTATCACCCGGATCGGCTCGACTGGAACTGGCGCTGGTGGATGGGCTTCGGCGGCGGCCAAATGATGGACTGGATCGGCCACCACGGCGACATCGCGCACATGGGCATGGGCTGGGACGACCACGGCCCCTGCGAAATCGAGCCGGTGCTTTGGGAAATGTCCCCGGAGCGGAACAACCTGTACAACGGTCCCGCCAAGTACATGATTAACTACAAGTACGACAACGGCACCACCATGCAGGTGGGCAGCCAGGCGGAGATGCCCGAGGTGTTCCGCAAATGCGAGGACACGGGCACGCAGTGGTTCGGCGACGACGGCAAGTGGATCTACGTGTCGCGCAAGGAACTGCATGCCAGTTCAAAGGACCTGCTCAAGATAAAGTTCAAGGACGGCGATTTCCGGTTCCGCAAGGAGCGCAACCACATGCGCGACTTCCTGGCCTGCATCCGCGACCGGACCGACCCCGCCGCTCCGGTTGAGGCGGGCCACCGATCGGCATCCATCGGCCACCTGGGCAAGATCGCCACCATGCTCCAGTCCAAGCTGAAGTGGGACCCCAAGGCGGAGAAGTTCATGGACAACGATGCGGTCAATTCGCTCATCACCCGCAGGTACCGCGGCGACTGGAAGCTGGGCTGATATCACAGCCGTCTTCTGAGAATGCCAAGGGGCGCTTTCCGTTCAAGAAAGCGCCCCTTTTGCATGCCCCGTACCATACGCGCGTCTTGCCCCCTCCGGGGCCAAGAGGAGGCGCTATTTCGGCATCGGACCCACCGTGATCGAATGGGCGAACGACACGCTTTCGCCGGGGGCGACGGTCACGGGTTTCATCCACAACTCCGCCTCAAGCTCGTTGAGGTAATCGGGATAGGCGTAGAGCCAGGCATAATCCAGCTTGGCGTCGTCGAAGGTCTGGCTCACCTCCAGCCCCTTGGTGCCGGTGAACACCCACGCGCCCTTCGGCGCGTTCTGGTCCAGGTAATGCTTGCCTTCGCGCAGCCCATCCACAATGGGCTGCATGCCGCGCTGGATCTCCCGTCCCTGCCGGTCCGTGAAGGCGACCCGCGTCTTCATCAGGTCGCCCAGATCAAACTCCGTGTGGCTGCGCACGTGCGCCTCGCGGGGTTTGTCGCCCGTGTTGGTGAGCGTTGCCTCGATGGTGACCGTCGGATTGTCCCCTTCCAGCCGTATCACCCGCTTCAGGTCAAAACCGCCCGCCTTGGCTGTCAGTGTCACAGAAGCCGGCGTGGTCTCCGCAACGGTGAACTGCACGAACATGCCCTCCGGCGAAAACAGGCCCCCCAGCCGTGTCTCCTCGCCGCCGCAGAACGGGAAGAACAGATTGCGAGACACCTCGTTCGCCGTGACGCACTGTCCCGTCTGCCGGTCGGTGATGCGCAGCACGCGCCCGCCGAAGAAGGGCACCACGTCGGCGGTCAGCCGGGCGTTTCCGATGGACGGGGCTGACTGGGGCATGTTGAACACGGCGCACAGCAGGGTCATCTGTGCGGGATCGCCCATGATTTCCCGGAGCGCCTTGAACCCGTGCTTGTCCATCCGTTCCACGAAATTCATGGCCTCCGGCAACTGCGCCAGCGGGGGGCGGAAGGTCAGCAGTTCGTCGGCGACGGTGTACCCGTTCCGGGGGAACATGTTCGCGTAGACCAGCGGCATGCGCGCCACGCGCACACGCTCCAGCAGTTCGGCGTCGTCCTTGACGGCGGCTTCCGCCTCGTCAAACAGTTCCGCCGCCCGGTCCATGACCCCGTTGGGCAGGTAGCCCTGCGCCGGGTTGATGTACAGGTGCATGTGGATGTTCTCTTGGTCCACCTTGTCCTGCAAGAGTTTGATGTACGAGCCTATCGGCCCCGCCGCGGGCCCGTAATAGCCGTCAAGAAACTCGCGCATCACAGTCTTGGCGTCCAGGTCCGGGTTCCACAGCAGCTTCATGCCGTAATAGGGGCGCAGCAGGCTGAACTCGCCCCCGCCCCCGCCGTTGCCCATGCCCTGGAGATAAACGCCCTCCACGCCAATGCCGCGGTAGAACTTCAGATCCGCCGCCATGGCGCCGAAGTTGGGGAAGGGATTGTAGTAGTGGGCGAAGTCCACGATGTAGTGCCAGATATACAGGTGCGATGTCAGTTTTGCCCACGCCTCCGCCCTGCGCCTGTAATCGGCGTTGTAGGGGCAGGTGGCGATGGAGTGGCTGTCGCAACTCGGGAACATGTGGCAGAGCCACACGGCCACGTTGGGGTGCATCACGAGTCCCTTGGGCGGCTCCTCGGTGTACATATAGGCCAGCGTGCCTATGCACGTGTTTGGGAAGGCCTTCGACGTGCGCTCCGCAAGCTGGTTGAGGAACCAGAACTGCGTGCCGCCGGTGGTGCCGTATTGTTCATTCATGGCTGTGCATTTCGGACACTGGCAGTAGTTATAGTAATCCATCTGCGAGAAGTTGAACTGCCGGTACTCGGGCGACTCCTTCATTTTGGACAGCATGCGCTCGGTCACGAGGTCCAGCACTTCAGGATTGGTCAGGCAAAGCTGTGTTTCCATCCTGCGGCGGACGCCGCCGATCTCGCTGAAATACTCGGGGTGCGTGTCGAAGAACTCCTCGGGCGAGATATAGCTGAAATAGCTGTGGCATCGTCCGTTGTGGGCGTGCTGGATGCCTTGAGGGTTGTCGGGCCCGCCCTTGCCCGCATTTTCCCGTTGTCGCGCCCTGAAATCGGCATCGCCGCCGGGCCACGCGTAGGAAATGTCGCGCATGAGAAAGGCGGGCTTCACCCGTTTGTCGAAAGACGGTAGCGGCACATTCTTGGCGGACGGGGTTCTGGTAACCCCGGGCGCAAACCAGCGGACACCGAAGGCCGTTTCCAGGAATTCATAGGCGCCGTAGAGTGTGCCCGCCGCGGCCGTGCCGGCGATGACCACGTTCGCGCCGACGGTCTTGAGGACATAGCCCTGCTCGCCCAGTGTGCCGGCCGGCGGGTCCACGCCGAGGCTTTTTGCCGCGGGCCCGCAGCCGAGCACGATCAACGGCGCATCCGCCTGGGGTTGCGTCACGATGGGGAGTTGCGCGCCCGTGCAGGCCTGCACATGCGACTGGATGTCCCGGGCCGCCTGCTGCTCCGAGGGGCTCGCGTCCGCGCGAACCACGATTTGGTGAGCACTGGCGCCATCACGCACCAGCATGGGATTGTCTTCGGCGCGCGCAGCCAACCCGGCAGCCAGCGCCAGCGCCATGAAAACGCCCCAGCCATGCATTACTCTCATGATGATCCTCCTATGGTCGGACTACTGCACCGCAGTATTGGACTCGGCCAAGGGTGTGCCGGTGTCCGGGGAGGAGGAAAATGGGAGGGACGGGAAGAATTGGTGTGGGACAGCCGTCCTCGGCTGTCGGCCACGCGGTTCAGAAGAGCAGCGTGAGCACCACGACGATTCCCAGCGCTATCCGGTACCAGCCGAACGGGATGAAACTGCGGGTCTGAATATAGCGCATGAACGCGGCGATGACCACGTAGGCAACCGCGAAGGAAACGACCGACCCGACGGCGAGCAGCGCCCATTCATGGCTGGAGAACTGCATGCCGTGCTTGAGCACCTTGAGCGCCGTGGCCCCGAGCATGGTGGGGATGGCCAGGAAGAAGGAGAACTCGGCGGCGGCGGGCCGCGACGCGCCCAGGGCCATGCCCCCGATGATGGTCGCCGCCGACCGCGAGGTGCCGGGAATCATGGCCAGACACTGGAAGAAGCCCACGGCGACGGCGGTCGGGAACCGGAATTCGTCCACGGTCCCAAAGCGGCGCTTCATGCCGATCTTCTCGAGCGCAATGAGGGCCACGCCGCCCACAATGAGCGCCACCGCCACGACAGGCGGGGTGAACAGGTACTGCTCGATGGTCTTGTCCAGCAGGAAGCCCAGCACGGCCGCAGGCACAAACGCCGCCACGATGAGGAACCACAGACGAATGGTGGGCACCGGGTCTTTGCCCCTGCCAAAGGGCCAGAGTCTTCCGAAAAAGTAGAGCACCACCGCCAAAATGGCGGGAAGCTGAATGATCACCATGAACGCGTCCGCAAAGGCTTTGGAACTGCCCAGCGGCAGATAGTCTTCCACAAGAATAAGATGGCCCGTGCTGCTGATCGGCAGGAATTCGGTGACGCCCTCGACCACGCCAAGGATGGCCGCATTCAGAAAATCCATGAAGCAAACTCCTTCTGCTTGGGAGGCGGAATCGTAGCACACTCGGGAGACGCAGCACACCGGCGGGGCGCGTGTCTTCCGTAGAAGAGGCTTCCAGCCTCTTTCCTTTCATGGCCCATCGTGGCGCTTAAGGAAACGGGGCTGGAAGCCGCGTCTACGGGAAAGAAAGCCCCCGAACGCGGGGTTCGGGGGCGGATTGTTCAAGCCTGAAGTGTCAGTTGGCCGGCGCGGGAGGCTGCGGTGGCGGACCCTGCGGCGGTGCTTGCGGCTGGCCCGGCGGCGGGCCCTGCTGGAATCCACCCTGCGGCGGACGCGGGCCGTTCGGGCCGGGCTGCATGGGGTTGGGGCCGAACCCCTGGGGGCCCATGCCGGGCATCGGCTGCATCCCCGGCCGGGACTGCCCGCCAGGCTGCATTCCGGGCTGCATGCCAGGCATGCCGGGCTGCATCATGCCCTGCCCCGGCATCATGCCCATGGGGCCGAAAGGCGGGCCGTTGCGGCGCTCGCGCGCCTCGCGCAGCATTTGTCGTATGTCCGTCTCAAACTGTTCCAGGAACAGCGCCAGTTTGGCCTTCTGCCACGGGCTGAGATCGGCACCCATGGTTTCCTGCAGGCGCTGCTTGTACGAGGAAAGCTTCGCGTCCAAATCATGCAGGCGGGCGAGGCAGTCTTGCAGCGCCGTCTCATCCTTTTGCTGCTCGACCAAACCGCGAAGATCCCGCATGGCCTCCGCACGCGCCTTGTTCAGCGCCTGTTTTTCCTCGCGGGCCTCGTTGAACCGGCGCATGAGCACCAGGCTCTGCTCGTCATTGAGTTTGAGTTCGCTGGAAAGCCGGGCGATCATGACCTGTTCCAGCATCTCGCGCGCCTTGTTCGGGTTGCCGTCCCTGCCCATGTGGGGACCCGGCCGTTTCAACCCCTTGCCGTCGGGCGGGGCCTGCGGCGGCGGTCCCTGCACGCCGGGCGGTCCGGGCGGAGGCGATTCCGGAGGCTGCGCAACGGCCCACGCCGTTGTCAGCAGCGCAACCAGCGCGATTGTCGCAAGCGTCAGGTGTTTCATCTTCTTCTCCTTCATACTTGAGCATCGGGCGCTCAGGCGCCGGACCGCAATTTTGCGGCCAGCACGGCTGCGTCTTCGTCGGTCAGTTGGTTGATCATGTCCACGATGGAGACGCTGCCGTCAAGCCCGTCCGTTCCCGAGTCTTCCATTCCGCCTGGCTCCCTGGCCGAAAGGTCCGCCAGCGCTCCGGTTAGATCATAGGGCAGGGCATCATCCGGTAGCGGCTCCTCGTCCACCCATTCCGCGAGCGTTTCCGCGTCCGGCGAGTCCGCCACCGCAGCCAGTGCGGTCTGCCACGCGCTGCTGTCGAAGGCGGCGGTGTCCTGTTTCGGCGCGGTGCGGTTCAGGCCGGCCACCACAAGCAGCACGGCCGCCGCGGTCGCGGGCACCGCAATCCACCAGAGTCTCCGTCCCGACACCGTAAACCTCCGCGTGCAGGCGCGCGTGGTCACCCGTTCGGCAAAGTCCGCCTGCGGTGTCGGCGCGGGAAGCGCCGCCAGCCGCGCGCGCACCGCCTGCAACTGGCGCATGCGCAGGGCAAGTTCGGGTTCGGCGTTCAACCGCGCCCGCAGGCCTGCGGGGTCCGCGCATGCTCCGTCGAGTGCGGACGACAGCAGTTCCAGATCCGCTTCGCTGATTTCGTTCTTCATGGCAGCATGTCCTGCTCCAGCAGCCGGACCCGCAGCGCCTCGCGCGCGCGGGCAAGCCGGCTTCTCACGGTTCCTACCGGGCATCCGACCACCTGCGCGATGGTCTCATAGTCGAACTGGTTCATCTCCCGCAGCACCAGCACCTCCCGATGCTCCTCGGCCAGCCCGGCAATGGCTTCGGCGAGAATCGTGCCAATTTCCGCGGCCTGCGCCCGGCGGTCGGGCTGGCCGCCCGCGGCCGGCTCCTGCTCCAAGCCCTCCAAGGGTCGGGCCATGTGCCTGCCGCGGCGCCGTCCGTCGCGCAGATGATTCAACGTCAGGTTGCGCGCGATGCCGAAGAGCAGTGTGGAGAACCGCGCCCGGGGCTCCAGTCGCCCCAGGCTCCGGTGTACCGCCAGGAAGCACTCCTGTGCGATATCCTCCGCGTCGGACAGGTTGCCGATCATGCGCGCGCAAAAATGCATGACCGGCCGCTCGTAGCGGCGTACCAGGGCCGTGAAGGCCGCCTGGTCGCCGTTGCGCGCCCGGGCCGCAAGGATCCAGTCGTCAACTTCCTGCATCCGCTGCTCCATCCAGAGTCATGAGGTAGAACACCGCTCCGGTTTGAAAGTTCCATTATAGGCGATCAGGGCCGTCCCGCAACGTGAAGAACGAAAAGGGGTTGGGGGAAAGAGGACAAGCGCCTCCGCCGGTTCCGGCGGAGTGCGGTGGAAACGGACATGCGAAATCGGTACACTCCGTTTTTGCATGCTGAGTCGGCATTTTGGAGCATTTTGGACGTGTCACGGGCCTATACACGGATAACCAACGGGGCGGTGAGCGTCGGCAACGACTGGATCGAGCGTTGCCGGTCGGAGTTCCTTTGCAAGACGGTGGAACTGCGCCAGAAACTGCCCGGCGGTTATGTTGAATGGGTCGAGGCGCCTGCGGCGGACCTGCGGCTTGAGCTGGACGGCACGCCGCTGCGCCTGGAACTGGCGGGACCGCCGGAATGGAGCGAGTCCTATGACAGCCTGGGCGCAACCGTAACGGCCCGGTGGCCCGGTGCCGGGTGGGCGGTGGCCGTGCATACAACGGCCTTGCATGAGAATCCCGCGTTGGTGAAGACCGTGGAAGTGGCCAATCTGGGTCAGGCCGCCTTCCGGCTGACCGGGGTGGCGGTGGAGATGCTGGCGCTACGCCGGGACGGCGCGGGGGTGCTCACCGACGGTCTTTCCCGCCGGTCGGAATCGGCGTTGTGGGAGACGGAGGAGCGCGCTGCGGCGGTGGAGTTGCGCGGGCACGGGCGGCTGGGACTGCTGCTCGGACTGGAGCACGGGGGACGCTTTGAGCTTTTCGACCCCGACCCGGCGCACTGTGCTCTGGCACTGCCCGCGCCGGTGGCGGTCGCGCCGGGCAAGAGGACGCGGTTGCCCAGGTCTTTTGTGATCCCCTATTCCGGGGATCCGGGCATGACGGCCTCGGGAAAGCTGGCGGAACTGCTGCGGCTGTTGCGCGACCAGGAAAGGCGCGAGCGGGAACAGGCGGCGGACACGGCATGAGCACCACGGGACCGACCATGCATTTGTGGATTCACGCCGTGGCGCACGGCGGTGACGGCCTGGGCCGTCTGGAGGACGGGCAGGTCTGTTTCGTGCCGTTCGCACTGCCGGGCGACCGGGTGAAGGTTCGGGTGTACAAACGCTCGGCCACCGCCACGTGGGCGCGGTTGCTGGAGGTGGTGACCCCTTCACCCCATCGGACCGAGTTCATCGGCGACAACCCGGCCATGGCCGAGGCCTATATCTGGGGCTGTTTCGGCTACCCCGCGCAGGGGGAGTGGAAACACCGGATTGTGACGGAATGCCTGCGCCGTATCGGGAAGATTGACACAGAGGTGGAATGGATTGAGGACCCGGGGCAGCGGCTGGGATACCGGACCCGCGCGGAGTTTCACGGCGACGGCACGCGCCTGGGGCTCTATGCGGCGCAGTCCAACCGCATCGTGCCGATGACGCGCTGTCCCCTGTGCAATAACGCGGTAAACGGTGCGTTTCAGTCGCTGGCTGAACTGCGTCTGCGGGGTTCGGTCGTCATCACCGCGCATCCGGAAACGAGTGAGGTCATGCTGTGGACCAACCCGGCCGAATTGCACCGGGTGCGGGATGCGTTTCCATGGGCCAATGCGATGGGCGACGGCCGCGCGCGGGCGGTGTTCGAGGTGGACGGCGTGCCGATTGTGAACGGTGCCTTCTGCCAGTCGAGCCTGACGCTGAACCGCATGCTGCTGCGCATCGTTCAGGAGATGGTCGGCCGTCCGGCATCGCTGCTGGACCTCTACTGCGGCAACGGCAACCTTTCGCTGTGGCTGGCGCGCCAGGGCGCGCGGGTGGAGGGCTATGACCACACGCCGGAGGCGGTGCATGCCGCCAACGCGCTGGGGCTGGGCCGTTATCAGCGCGGCGGCGAGGCGGTGATGGCGGAAGTGGCCGGGAGGGGCGGGTTCGAGGCGGTGATTCTTGATCCACCCCGCTCCGGCGCGGCGGCGCTGATGCCCGTGCTGGAAAAATCAGACGCCGAACGCATCGTGTATGTGTCCTGCGACCCGGCAACGCTGGCGCGGGACCTGAAGATGCTTGCGGCAGGCGGATGGCGTCCAGAACGGGTGGCGGCGCTGGACCTGTTCCCGCACACACCGCACGTGGAGACGGTGTGCCTGCTGCGGCGAAACGGAACAGCGGAGACGGAAACGTGAAGCATATCTGCGTGTACGCCGGGTCGAGCGACGCGGTGGACGAGGAATACAGGGAGGCGGCGCGGCGGACCGGCGCGCTGATCGGACAGCGCGGCGGCACCCTTGTCTATGGCGCGGGCAAGATTGGTCTCATGGGCGAATGCGCCCGCGCCGTGCATGAGCACGGCGGCCACGTGGTCGGTGTCATTCCGGACCGGCTGGTGGACCTGGAACTCGAATACCGTGAGGCGGACGAGCTCATCGTCACCGACACCATGCGCGACCGCAAAGCCATCATGGCCTCCCGCGCCGACGCGTTTCTGGCGCTGCCCGGGAGCATCGGTACGCTGGAGGAGATGATGGAGGCGCTCACGCTCAAGCAACTCGGCTATCACACCAAGCCCTGCGCGTTCGTCAACACGCGCGGCTTCTACGACTGGCTGTTTGCGTTCTTCGGAACGCTGGTGCAGGAGAACTTCCTGAAAGAGGCCACGCTCGACATGTTTGCCGTGTGCGAAACGCCCGAGGCGGCCTTCGCGTATCTGGACGGCTATGAGCCCCACGCCCTGCCCAAGAAGTGGTTTTGAAGATGCTCAAACGGCCGGACACCGCCATGCTTCACCGCCTGTTCATCTTCGCGGCGGTGCTGGCGTTCTTCTTCACCTCTGGCGCGTGCGGCCTGGTCTATCAGGTGGCGTGGACGCGCGAACTGGCCCTGCTGCTCGGCGCGCGCGCCTATGCGGTAAGCCTGGTGCTGTCCATCTTCTTCCTCGGCCTGGGCGCGGGCAGCCTCTGGGGCGGCCGTCTGGCCGACCGTGCGCGGCGGCCCCTGCTCGTCTACGCCCTCTTTGAGGCGCTGATCGGGCTGTGGGCGGCGGCGTTTCTGGGTCTGATGGGGCCCGCCGAAAGTGTGGTGGTTGCGGCGCTGCGCGCCTTCGAGGTTTCGTGGTTCGCAGGGGTGCTGTTGCGCGGTGCGGCCGCCTTCGCACTGCTGATCGTGCCGGTGACGCTGATGGGCGCGACGCTGCCGCTGCTGGCCCGGTTTGTGGCCGGAGACCCCGCACTGAACGGACGGCGCGTGGGCGCGCTTTACACGCTGAACACGCTGGGCGCGATGACCGGATGCTTCGCGGCCGGCTTCGTGCTCCTGGAACGCTTCGGCTATGCGCAGACCACCCTGATCGCTGCCGGGCTGAATCTCACCATCGGTGTTGCCGCGGCACTGCTGTCGCGCACGCGGCCCGTTGCCGGCACACAACCGGGTGATGTGCCGAACACGCTGCCGGGAGCATGTGGGACAGGCGCCCCCGCCTGTCATCCCTCAGTCCCTGCCAACGCCCTGACAGCCGGGGGTGGCTGTCCCACACTCCACTCCGGCTGGCTGGTGGCTGCCTTCGCCGTCACGGGATTCACCGCGCTGGCGCTGGAGGTGCTGTGGACGCGGTTACTGGCCATGGTCTTCCTGGGCACCACCTACGCCTACACCACCATGCTGACCACGCTGCTGTGCGGTCTCGCGCTGGGCGGACTGGCCGGGTCGGCGGTGGTGACGCGCGTCCGCAACGCCGCAGGTGCGGCGGGAATGCTGTTGGGTGCGCTGGCCGTGGCCTATCTGCTGACGGTGCCCTGGTTCGCTTATCTGCCGGCGCGGTTCCAGGAGATGCAGCAAAGCGCCGGCCGTGACTGGGACGCCGAGGTGCGGGTCAAGTTCCTGCTTGCCTTTGGCACCATGTTTCCGGCCACCTTCCTCTCCGGCGCGCTGTTCCCGGTGCTAGTCCGTGCGGTGGCGCAGACCGCGGGGCGGGTGGGGCGCGACGTGGGCGGGCTTTACGCCGCCAACACGCTGGGCGGTGTGCTGGGCGCGGCGGCGGGCGGCTTCGTGCTGCTGCCCGCGATGGGCGCGCAGCGTGGCATGGAACTGCTGGCGCTGCTGCCCGCGCTGGCGGGGTTGCCGCTGCTGCTTCGGTGCCCCGCAACGTCCGCGCGGCTCAAGGCTGCGGCCTTGCTCGTGCTGGCGGGCGCGCTGGGCGGGGCCTGGCACCTCCTGCCGGACGACCTCTCCCGAACGATCAACGCATCCTACATGCCTGCGGACCATGAAGTGCTGTACTGCCGTGAAGGGGTGGAGGGCACCGTGGCGGTGTCGCAGCCCAGGGGCGAGACAGGGGGCATGAACCGGGTGCTCTGGATCAACCGCGTGCAGGCGACCACCTCCATCGAGCGCGGCGTGAAGATGAACCGGCTGGAGGGCGCGCTGCCCCTGCTGTTCGACCGCAATCCGCGCGGGGTCCTGTTCATGTGTTTCGGGTCGGGCATCACCTGCGGCACGCTGGCCCTGTCCGATTTCGACCGGATTGACGCGGTGGAGATATCCCCCGACGTGCTTGCGGCCGCGCCCTACTTCAGGCACGACAATCTTGATGTGATGGGGCGTGGGAACGTCAACTTCATCATTGACGACGGGCGCAACCACCTCTTGCGGACGAACCGCCGCTACGACTTCATCACCTTTGAGCCCATGCCGATGGCGGTGGCGGGTGTGTCGGCCTTCTACACGCGCGAGTACTACGAACTCTGCCTGTCCCGGTTGAATCCCGGCGGCATGGTGTCGCAGTGGGTCCCCATGCACGGGTCAAGCCCCGAAATGGTCCGCTCGCTGGCGCGCACCTTTGTCTCGGTGTTTCCCGAATACTGCGCATTCTTCGTGAATGCCGACCTGTTCCTGATGGGTTCGGACAAGCCCCTGAGGCTGGACTATGCCGCGGCGCGCCGACGGCTGGCCGTGCCGGAACTGGCGCAGGCACTGGCGGCGTCCGGACTGCCCGACGCCACCGAACTGATGGGTTGCTTCGTTATGGACAAGCCCGCACTGGCGGCCTTTGCGCAGGGGGGGCGTGAGATGAGCGACGACCTGCCCTGGGCGGAATACGCCGCGCCGAAATTGGTTTATGCCCGCAGGGTGCCCGAAAGCCTGGACCTGCTCATGCCCCGCCTTGTCTCGCCGATGGCAATCATGGACCCCGCATCCCTGGATGCGACCGCCCAGGCGGCCGTCGAACGGCGGCACCGGTCAAGGGTGAGCGACATTGCGGCCCTTAAGGGGTACTATGGGGGGCTGGTGACGGGGTCCGAAGCACTGGACGGGTTTATTAATTCCCTGCGCATAGACCCGGAAAACCCCAATGCCCGCTACTATCTGCAGCAAATCGCCGCGGCGCAGACGGAAATGTTCATGAAATGGCGCGAGCCAGAAAAGGCCCGTGCGGTGGCCCAGAAGGTGCTGGAGGTGATGCCGGATGTCCCCGGTTTGCAGGTGGGGCACGGAACCGCAGCAGGGAATAGTTGACATTTCGCGTCTGTGGTATACTATTCCCAGTAGGGACGTGACCTTCTGAGGAAATGAAACGGGCAGCGTTATTGTTCAAGCAATGGGTAGTTATGACAGACTCTCAAAAAGCCTATCTTGAAGCGACTCTTCTGGCCTGTCTTGGGGTGCCCCTGGTGGGACTCTTGGATTATTGGACGGGGTATGGGTTGCAGGTTTCCATCCTTTATCTCATTCCGGTCTTCGGGGCCGCGTGGTATTGCGGTTTCTGGCCGGGGGCAATCGTCGCCGTGCTCACCGGAATCATGTCTCTGGTGGTGGACATGTCGCTGGGTGACGTAATGGTCGTGCATTCCGCCAACCCCGCAATTTCGGTGTCGGTGTGGAACGCCTGCATGCGCCTCTGGCTGTTCTTCCCGATTGCCTATTTGGCGGCGAGTCTCCGCATGCATCTGGATCGTGAGCGCCGCTTCGCCCGACTGGACCCGCTTACCGGGATTCACAACGGACGGGCCTTCAGCGAGGAGGCGGAGCGGTTCCTGGCCCTTGCAAAACGCAAATCGCGGCCCGTTACCATCGTCTTCATAGACTTGGACGATTTCAAGAAGGTCAATGACGTGCAGGGCCACAGCGGGGGCGACAGGGTGCTCTGCTCGGTGGCGCAGACGCTGCTCAAATGCACGCGCCCCTACGACCTGGTGGCCCGTCTGGGCGGGGATGAGTTCTGCGTGCTGCTTCCGGACACCGGTGCCGCCGCAGCCCGGGGCTTTATGGCCCAGGCCACGGAACGGCTGGAGAAAGAGGCGGAACAGGGCAACTGGCAGGTGTCCTTCAGCGTCGGCGTTGCGACGTTTCGCCTTCCGCCGCCCACGGTGGACGTTGCGCTGGGAGCGGCGGACGAACTCATGTACCAGGCAAAACGGTCCGGCAAGCGCCGGGCGGTGTACAGGGAGTGGGCCAACCCGGACGAAGTGGGCAGGGAAGATCTGTCAAACGAAAGCACCGTTATCGAAACGCAATGACGGGGAATTCACAGTGCCGCGGGACGGCGGCACCCGTGCAGGATTCGTGAAGTTCGGCCATGGCATGGGGGGGGCGGCAGATTGGTCCGGTAACAGCGCCGTTCAATTTGTTTGCATTTTCCGCATTTTCAGTCCTGTGGTATACTATACCGGTGAGTTGCGGTTTTAGGGGTTCGTGATTATGGTGTTTGGTTCCTTGAGAGTGCGGGTCGCAATGCTGTTCCTGTCCATGTTCAGCGTGGCGCTCGTTGGCTTCATTGATGAACGGACAGGCACCGAGCTTTCCGTTTCCATCTTCTATCTCGTTCCGGTGCTGGCGGTTGCCTGGTATGCCGGGTGGTGGCCGGTGGTGGTCGTGTCTGCGCTGTCGGGGATAGTCTGGTGCTGGGTTGAGGCGCATTCCGGCCATGCAGTCCCAAGTTTGCCGGTTCTCGTGTGGAACACCTTCGTGCGCCTCGCCTTCTTCGTTGTAAACGGCTATCTGGTGGTGCAATTGCGTGTCTATCTGGAACGGGAGCGGCGGCGGGCGCGGCACGACACACTCACCGGGCTTCTAAACGGTTATGCCTTCCTGCAGGAGGCCGAGTCCTGCCTTGCCCTTGCCCGCCGCAAGGGAAAGACGTTCACCCTGGTCTACATTGACCTGGATGACTTCAAGAAGGTCAATGACACCCTGGGGCACAACGAGGGGGACAAAGTGCTGTGCGCCGTTGCCGAGACGCTGCGGCGAAGCACCCGCCAGTATGATCTCGTTGCCCGGCTTGGCGGTGACGAATTTGCGGTCATGTTTCCCGAAACCGGCAGTGAAGAGGCGGAGGTGTGCGTCCGCAAAATATACGACGTTCTGGAAGAGCGGGTCGCCTTCCGCCCGTGGCCCGTTTCTTTCAGTGTCGGTGCGGCCACGTTCAAGGAGCTTCCGGGTTCAATGGAGGTCGCGTTGAATGCCGCCGACACCCTGATGTACCGTGTGAAGCGGGCGGGCAAGCGGGGTGTGCTGCGGAAAACATGGCCGTTCGAGTTGGACGCCCGGCCCCTTTCCCCGGAACAGGAAGCAATGGGGCTGGCGGCGGACCCGCAAATCTCGTTG